>JBKGYK010000062.1:0-20523 GCA_046546095.1 Bacteroidales bacterium | reverse complement strand
GTAATATCAATGTTTTGATGATCGGGAGCGCCCCAGTCACCGACGTCTGAGCCGGAGAAAGAAGCCACATTCTGCCAGGCTGAGCCATCCCAGACATCAACATCGGCTATTTCTGAACCAAACTTATTAAAATATTGATCAAACTCAAGAAAATAATAGGTATAACCGTTTGTGTTCACGGCAGGTGATTCAAGGCTTTCATCCATATCCACTGAACCGGCATCATCGCTATCCACAATAGCAAAGGCCGATCCATCGAGAGTACTGCCGCCATAATCATTGGTGCCATGCCAGGTATCATTGCTGTCTCCTCCATCGTCAATTGTCCAGCCTGCCGGGATTCCGGAATCAAAATTTTCATCAAGAAACACCTGAGCATGTACCATACATGCAAGTGAAACAAAGGCAAGGCTTAAACTAAGGTATTTCATGTTTACAATCTGGTTTAATCAATTATCTCATTCCGTACTGTGTTCGCAGGATATCATCAATCCTGCGGCAACATTATCAAAACTTGTCTGCAATCAAAACATTTTGTTTCACTGTGATAAAGCCCCCTCATTCATGTTCTGCTGAATGGCAATAAACCAAATCAGACAGCACGACCTCACAATCCGGTGCAAAATGTTCTGCGAACAAACACAATATTTCCCATATCCTCTCGTCATTGGACTTATCACAACCAATAAACATAACAAATATACCAAATACAACGATAGTTAGCAAATCATAAGTTCGATCAGGCTAATTATTATACGTAATCTCTAATACCAATCAGTCACATTTTTCAGATAAGAGCAAAACAAGGAATCACACTTTTGGGAAGAGCATCTATAATCCTATATATCAAAAGCTTACTCTATCACGAAGAAAAAAGAGCAAAGGGAATCAAAACTTATCCGCTCTTCCTTTTTGAGGTCAAAAGTCGGTTAAAATTCGATAATATGTCAATTAACTTCAAAATATGCTGTATTACAATTTTATCACTTTTTGGGTTTTGGACTCCTTATCCGATGTAATTTTCAGGTAATACGAACCCGGAACAAATTTCTTTGCTTCATCGATATTTATCCGTAAAGAATTAAGTGGGATATTTTTTTCAAAAAGAGTTTTACCCAGCATATCACGTATTTCCACTTTATACTGTTGTTCCGTTGGTTCATCAAAGACGATATACAGCTGTTCCTTAAATGGATTTGGAGAGATATAAAATTCTCCCATATCCTGAGCACAGGAGACAAACACAACATCCGACCAGGAAGATTTACCATCGAAATCGGTTTGTTTGAGTTTGTAGTACATGCGTTCGGCCGGGGGATTTTCATCCACAAACAGGTACTCATGTGTCTGCAGGCTGTTGCCCTGCCCCTGCACTGTTGTCAGTGGTGTAAACTTGTCTCCGTCAGTGCTGCGGAGGATGGTAAAAAAGTCATTGTTGATTTCTGATGCAGTTTCCCATCGCAGCTCAACATTTTTATCATAACAAGCTGCTTCAAAACGCGTAAGTTCTACAGGCAGAACGGTATTATCCTTACCGATGCCGAATTCGGAGAAGTCAGAAATGTCGCTGCGTTTGGCAAAACCATCATCCACAAGGCGTCCGGATGAACCATCCGCAGGAATTGTTCCGGCAGGCTCTCCTATCCAATCGGCAGCATCTGTTGATCCTGTAGGTCGTTTGAGTACTGCAAACTGGTTGTCAATAAGGCCGGCAAAGCCGTCACCAATGGGCGTACCGTCAGTCTGATAACCCTGTCCGTCGTCAAAATAAAGTCTAATATCATAAGACCCACCAGAAGGTGATGCATCCGGAACAACATTCCAGATACCTTCAGATGCTACTTCCTGGTAGATAAGACTACCGTCAAGCGCCTGTGCCGAATTGAGAGTACCCGCATCACCAAAAGTAGCCAGGAACTCAGCATCCAGATAAGTTACACCGGCAAGTCCGTTATTGCTCAACTTAAGAAGCCTGTACGCTGATGCAGTACCAAGGGGGAAATTGTAGCCTCCGGATGATCCGAGATATCTTCTCAGGTCGGTATTGATATATGAGCCGCTGTTGCCTTCAGAAACGGCGGCAGGATCTGTATTGTTTACGATTACCCGGTATGTATCGGTTTCAATAATGCCCTGGTTCAATGATAAAACACCAGTCGAGCCAATTTCCATGGTATTGTTCAAAAGCACACCACCGGCTGTATTGTTTATGGTAACATCATTTAATTCCAGGTCCCCTCCCGGATTGTAGGATTGTTGTACTGATCCGTTAAATCTCAATTTGCCGGTAGTTCCTATTCCTGTAAAGGTCCCGCTAAAGGGAGTAAAATCGCCACCAATTGTCACAGTCCGGCCATTTGTATTGATAACACTTGTGGCATTTGCCGTTGTCAGATCACCGGCGATTTCGATATCCTGCATAAAGGTCACCATTCCTCCGGCTTTATCAATACTGAGATTACCCATGGCATTCGTACCTGTCAGGCTTCCGTTGATTTCATGTGAATTGCTTGCATGGTCAAATACTATTGTTGATGTCGGATCAGCATTCAAAGCACCTGAATTGTTAAAATTTTCACAAACCGTCAGGTTTTCACCCGGGTCAATGCTAAGACTGGCACCTGATTCAATGGTAATATTTGCACATTCGGCTGCATTTGTATTGGCACCAATAACAGGTTGATTTGTTGGCCCGTTTACGATAATGGCATCTCTCTCGCAGGAAGGGATGGCACATCCCCCCCAGTTAACGGGATCAAACCAATCCGTACTTGCTCCACCCGACCAGGTTACAGATTCAGGGTCATCAATTACAATGGGTGATGTATCATCAAAATCCAAAGTAAAACCCGTATTATTTCCTGACCAGTTCCATATTAACAGCAAGTATGAATCCCCGGCCTCGACAGATAAAGGGGAACAGAATGGATCTCCGGATGCACCAATACTGGTTTCTGTATATCCATCTCTCAGGCCCGTGGTACCGGTAGTTGCAGTAAAATTACATCTTACAGGCTCCAATGTCCCTGCTGCTATTTCATCACACACATCAGTATTATTCGTTGCATCTATCAATGCCCAATCATAATCGGTTGTAGATAAATTGGGAGCAATATCATATTCCAGTTCGCCATTGGCATCGATATCAATCTGATACCAGACAGTATTATTTTGGGTTCCTGAAGAAAAGCAACCATAAGGTGTAGTGAAATCACATGTTGAACCGGCACCAAGGAATCCCGGATCACCAACCACAGTTTCACTGGCACAAACATTTGTTGCACTGGAACAATCCTGCTGTGGGATAACCGGCCATTCATCATTGCCATCAATCACCTGAACTTCAAAGCTTCCGGTAAGGTCATTTTCACCATCCACACGAATATAGTAGGTATTGCCTTCAGTAAGTCCGGTCAGTTCAAGTTCTGAAAAATCTTCCGTTCCGGAACATGTTCCTGTTGCATCCACATTACATTCATTTGCTATCATTGTCAGGTTAGAGCAGTTTCCCTGATATGCTGCAATTTGGGTACTGGTTAACGTACCAAGTATGGTACGGATATTGACGGATCCGGAAGCAGGTGCTTCAAAACTATACCATAATGTATTCAGATTTCCGCTTGTCCAGCAAGAAGCTTCTGATGGTTCATCCATACCGGAAGCACAGGCATTGTTTCCGGATTGTATCCCACCAATCTCCACTGGTACAGCATCGCATGGAAAATCACCGGAAATGCCATTGGGATCGGGGGCAGAAATATTTATTTCAAAATCATTACATTCAGGGGTAGACCAGGAATCAATTACCAGATAATAGGTATTATCCATTTGCAAATTAGCACATAATGACTCATCACCGGCACTGCTCTGACTGTAAGCCACACAGGTTCCCCCCTGGTCGTCCATAGGGCAACCTTCATAAAGCATAATTCCTGTGGATGAGCCGGAGGATGTCAAATCAATATTTACAAGTCCGTCACTGTTTGGTGTGAATGAATACACAACATCTTCACCGGAATAATAGTCTGTACTACCACATACGGTTGCATTGGTGCTTGTGATATCATCAGCATTACCACATGTTGAGGAGGTTTCAGAAAATGGCAGATTATTAATCTGAGAATAACCTGTTCCAAGTCCTGCACAAGGGTTAGTTACGGTAATGGTAATTTCTTCGGTATAAGCACAGCCACTACCATCCTCCCCTGTAACCGTGTAGGTTGTAGTGCTGGAAGGTGAAGCAATGACTTCATCTCCGGTATCTGTATTGAGTCCGGTAGAGGGAGACCATGTATAAGTATAACCGGGATCTGCATCTGAAGAAGCCGTAAGACCAACAGAACCGCCTTCGAGAAATGTTGTAGGTCCGTCTGCTGTAACAGATACAGGATCGGCTGTATGAATAACCTCTACAGCTTCTCTGGCAGATACACAACCGCCGGAGATTTCCAGATTATAGAAGTAATAATTTGTTGTACTGCTTCCATCCCACCATCCGCCGGTAACGCTTAAAGCACCACTCGGCGAATCATAAGGATATTCTCCTGAAAAATCACGATACAAGTCTGTTATTCCTGTATAATCTCTTAAGACCAGTTTATAATTACTGCCCACAGTGATCCCAAAACCAAGATCAACAGTCACGGCAGAACCATCAGCATTATCAATAGAAATGGAACCTGAATTAGCGACTTCATTGCCTGCATCATTCAGCAAAGCAATGGTAACAGTACCGGTTCCAACCGGATAAATATCTACTGAATTCAGGGTAAAATCCTGGCTTGCATCAAAAACAATACCTATTTCATCGCTACTGCCCAAAAAGCCTTCTCCAGAATTATTGGCAGGCATACCTCCATTTTCAGTCCCCAGTCCATTGGATTGTGCAGCAACATAATAGGTGGTATTTCCACTGAAGTTTGCTGTATAAGGGCTTCCCGATCCAATCGGGGAACCTCCGGTGGGTTGGGAATACCAAACAATATCACCACTGCCGCTCGCAGTCAAACCGGCAGTATTATCGCATGTTTCTACCGGAGAATTGGTGGAGGTAATGCCGATATCCAAAGTAGTAAAACTATATGCGCCACAGGTATTGTTCAAACCACTACCATTGTATGGTAATACCTTCCAGTAATACGTCTGGTTCGGCTCCAGATTGGTCAGTTCATAAGATGTACTGCTGCCGACATCCTCTCCGTTGATCACCTCATCAGCAGCAATGCTTGTTCCAAGATAAAGATAATACCCTTCAGGTGCAAATCCATCAGCTGGTGCCTGCCAGTTCAGCATTACCGTACCCGGACATATATCTGTTTCACCATCTGCAGGGGATTCAAGTGTAGCACAATTGGGTTCGGTTATTGTAACACAACTTATATCAGCCGCCCAGCCAGGAGCATTTGTATAACTATTTGATGAAAAATGGAAGGTTAAATATGCACCGTTGGAAGTAATTGTTCCCGGGCTATTTGTACCATCATAAACACCGATAACAGGATAAGTGTCATCAGGTCCGTCGTATATTGTCAAATCATCGTTAGTTCCTGTTTCAAAAGATGTAAAATCAAATTCCAAAGCAGAACCCGGTGTTGCTGCCTGAAATGTTCTGGTATAATCTTCACTGTAATCATAATCAGCAGCATCTCCGCCGGAATCATAAAACACACCGGTACAAGTACTTGCCTGGCTGGATTCTGAAATAAAATACACATCCAAAATCTGACGATTACCATCAGGATTGGTTTCTGTCGGCGTTTCGGCAGAAGCATCAACGGTTATGGAGGTACATTGCGCATCCACATAATTATCTATTGTAGCACCGTTGTTGATATCATAAGCCAGCCAAAAATAGTTGGTTCCTTCAGCCAAAGCCTGGGTACCTGTGATGGTATAGTTGCCATCAGGGTTCGCCTCGCTTGCGCCAAATTGTGTTGCAGTACCAAAGGTTCCGGTTGTACCGGTATAATAAAGCTTTGCATTTTCCAGGTCCGTGCCGGGATCCGTGGATCCTGTAGTATTGAAATTAAACTGTGTTATATCCAACGGACTGGTTGGGTCATTCGTAACAACCTCAACGCAAATGATTTCCTGATCAACAGAACCGGGATTCAACGGGTCAGTATTGGTTTGTGTTACCGTAGATGAGGTATAAGACATATAAGGATCAGCCGTAGTAAAGGTATATGGACCAGACCAAATGCTGGTTTCACCGCCACAATCCGCCCGCACATAAAAATCATAATCTGTGGTTGCAGATAAGCCGGATAAAGTATAAGGATTGTCGGTTATTCCGGAAACTGTAGTACCATCTCCCTGTGTAAAACCGGCAGCTCCATATTCAATATCCCACTGAGTAGCGGAACCAAATTCAGTCCAACCCAAATCTACTTCATCAGGAAGTATATTTGTTGCATTGAGTGAAACTGGTTGCGGACAAGATGGTATTTCAATAACTTCCACATTATCAACAAACAAATCGTTATCAGCATTTGAAACTGTTGACTCGCCGTAAAATCCGAATTTCACTGTTCCTGTATAACCGGTCAAATCTATAATAACATGCTCTCCCGTGTAAGATATATCATTGTAAACAAATGAAGAACCGGCATTATCCCACAATTGCAATGTGTTTGCAGAAGTCCAGGTAGCTCCGTTATCGGTAGAAATCACCACTGCAAATTTATCATCTGTTCCATCTAAATCGGGAGGAGCTGCATTCGCATAATCTGTTAATGCCAAATCGAATTCAAGCTGGTAGTCTGTTGTTCCAGTTCCAAGATCAATTGAAGGTGAAATAAGCCACTCATCTTTGCCTGTACTGTATATATTTACTCTGGCTGCTCCGGTAGTTCCGTCGTTGGCAAAACCATCTTCACCCCAGGCTGAACTTGTTCCGGTAAGTGTAGATGGTGCGGCCAGCGTTCCTGTGGTTTCAGACCAGCAATCAGGTATATAAGTTGAGAAATCCTCCAGCCAGGGTGGGATTATCACACCACAATCTGTTGTAAAAGAATAGGGACCTACCCAATTGGAATAATCTCCGCCGCCACAATCGGCCCGCACATAAAAATCATAATCTGTGTTTGCAGATAAACCGGATAAGGTATAAGGATTGTCGGTTATTCCGGAAACTGTAGTACCATCTCCCTGTGTGAAACCAGAAGCTCCATATTCAATATCCCATTGTGACGCACCGGCATTGTCTGTCCATGAAAGTTCAGCCTGTGAATCTGTAATGTCTGTTGCAGATAAGCCGGAAGGCATTGCACAGGAAATCACACTAATATCAATATCATCCACAGCGGCTGGAGGCTGATAATCGTATAAACCATCATTATCCCAGGTAAAAACCAGACGCCAGGTATCATTTGCATACGTACCCGCATCAAGCTCAATGTTTTCAGTCTGCCAGGTAGTCTGCTCATTGTATGTTGAACCTACTTGTCCTGATGAAAGTTCTGTTCCTGCAACCGGTGTTGTTGAAGTTGAAACCAGGAATACCTCCATATAATCATAGGTGGATTCTCCATCACCTTTCCATTTAAACTGCAAATTGAATGGATCCGTACTTGCCGGAAAATCCAGGTCAATATACATGTGCGTGGTACTTGAGGTGTTCGAATAATTATTTGTTGAACCGTCATCTGATATATAAGCAGAATTGGACCCTGTTGCGGCCGTTGCCGTTCCGACTACCCATTCGTTTGTTTCAGTTCCATTTTCGTATGTCCAGGCACCGCCCCCGGATTCAAAGGTTTCGGTGAAAGGCACCTCCAATGCCAGAGCAGGCGTGGTAACTGAGCCGGAATTGGCAGAAGTATTGTAACAAACATCTGTATTCAGATACTCATACACATCAAAAACATAATCTGTCTGCGGGCTAAGGCCGGTTACATCAACACTTGTACCTGTTCCGTTGTAAACCACGAAATTCCCTGTTCCGGTTGTATTGCCGGAGCCATACAATGTATTGGCAGTGTAAGTTGTTCCGCTGGAGGGAGCTACAGCAGCTGTGCTGGCTTCTCGGGCAACGACCAAAACATTATCACCGTTTCCGCGTGTCCAGTTAGCGGTTAAGGATGTTCCGTTATCATTGTTGGTGAAGTTGACATTTGAAGCCTGGGTTGTTGGAGCTGTACAGGATATTGTATATGTCACCGAAACTCTAACATAATCAACAGAAGCTATATGATCAATGTGAGGACTCCCACCGGGATCTGCATTTACTTTAAAAATAACCCCAAAATCGGCACTGTTAATTTCGGCCGGTGTCCATGTTGTCCCCCACATATCCGCTGTACCTCCATAAGAGGCAACTGCTTCTGTTGCAGGCCAACCGGTTCCTGTAGCAGCTTTATCAACACCAACATCATTAGCACCATCCTTAGTCAAAAACAATGCATTGTCATAAATGGTATTATCTGCTTGCCGATTAATCTCGACTGTAATACCGGTAATCACTGCTGTACCCGGTATGGCAAAGCCAAAATTTTCAGCAATTAAATAATCACTCGACTCGCCCTTGCTAAGCACAGTTTCAGCATAATTTGCATCATCTGCATATGTATTGTCGGGATTTGACCAGCTTGCGTCTCCAGTTGCATCACTACTAGCTGTTCCCGGGTAATTCGGTCCGTCAGTGCTTTGTCCATTCACCAACAAACCAATACTCAAAAATACTGCAATAGCTATACTTCGATATAATAATAAATTTTTCATGGCTTTTTACTTTTTGAAATACAGTTCGTAAAACGTTGCCTTTTCGCGCTCAAATTTTTCTTTTGAGGCCGGATCATCGCCAAGCAATTTTGGGGCTTCGGGATGATGTGCCATCCATATTCTGAAAGACTTTCTGTAAGCTTCTTCTTCTTTTGGGGAGCATCCTTTTGTGTAATCCGGAGGGTCGGGATAACAGGAAGCATCATACTTCTGAAATGCCTCAAATGTCCGCAACTCCAGAACTTCAAGATACTCCGGATGTGCATCATACCAAATCTTCATCTCCTTCATAAAGGTTTCCCTGTCATCAGACCTGTTACCAGTAGCCTGGTACTCCGGCATACCTTTTACACCCCGAAGGAAAGCAATCAGCTTTTGCTTATATACCAGATCATCGTAATCCGGGTTTCCGGTATTATCATACTCTACCGGTATTTCACCATCAGTATTATCATTCACGGATTCCTGTGCCTGCAATTCCGCAGCGACTGAAACAAACATCAGCATTGATATACCAATTATCGCAACAACCACTGCAGGTTTTTTGATTGTGTTCATAAGTTCCCCTTTTTACTTTATGTATCTGATGCTAAGATAACAATTTCTCAGGCACATTCAGGACTTATCATATGAAACCTATATCCAAACAATCATACAATACTTATTTGTATAATACTTTCCACACCTAATAAATCTACAAATATCTTTTGTGGGCTTTTTTGACATCTACGCATTTTTACTTATTTTTTTATACTGACAAAATGTAGACTGATTGTAGAGGTGCATTTATCTCATTACAAAAGATTCTCAGGCTTCAACTTATGGTTTTGTGCCCCATTTTAGATTGAAAAGACACATTACTTTCCTGCAATATGTTAGCTTTACATCAAAAATCATTCAATGGAAAATACAAGCAAACAGGTCTGTGTAATTATGCAAGAGCTTAAGCAGCTTGAGGATATGGAAAGAGCTCACAAACAACAATCCTTTTTCAAAACAGGAATAGGTGAATATGGCGAAGGTGATATCTTTCTGGGTGTAAAGGTACCCTTGCAGCGAAAAATCAGCAAAAGACATTACGCAAACACCGAAACAGAAGACATACGCACGCTACTCTCATCTCCAGTTCACGAACACCGCCTTACCGGAACATTCATTCTTGTTCTGAAATATCAGAAAACACAGAATGAATCGGAAAAAGAAAAGCTGAAAAATTTTTATATAGAGAACACTGCAGGCTTCAACAACTGGGACCTGGTGGATTCATCTGCGCACCAAATTCTGGGACACTGGCTGTATCAAAAAGACAAAAGCATACTGTACAGGCTGGCTGAATCTGACAATTTGTGGGAACAACGCATTGCCATGGTAGCCTGTATGCACGACATCAAAAAAGGGGAATTTGATACAGCGCTTGATATCGCCACAATTCTCCTGCATCACAAGCATGATCTTATTCACAAAGCCGTGGGCTGGATGCTCAGAGAAATTGGCAAAATTGACATGAATACCGGGGAAGCATTCCTTAAAGCTTATTACAGAGAAATGCCCCGCACTATGCTGCGCTATGCCATTGAAAAATTCCCGGAAGAAAAACGACAGGCATACCTCAAAGGTGACATCTGCTGATATTACATCAGTTTGATGAGTGCAATCTCTGCCAGGACAAAGAAGAGAGCCAAAAGCAAAAACCATGGCCACAGGGGTTTTCCCTGCTCCGATTCTTCTATGCTGCCTGTCAAAGTATCCCTGGCGTCATACACCTGTTTCAGGCTGAAATTCCGGGCTCCGGCACTTGCTTTTAGATTTTCACTGTCATAAAACTCCATTTCCGATTCCAGGGGAGACATATTCAGCGCAAAACCTTTGGTAAATACATCATTGACATACACATCATAAAAGCCGGCATGATCAAGGGCTTCCGGAATAAATATATTCAGGCCGGTACGGGTTTCGCGATAAGAAGGTATCAGACTTTCCTCTTTTCCACTGCGGATTTCGACACCACCCTCCGCTGTTGGTTGCACATCGGCCCGCAGGTTTCCACCACGTCCGACAAGATAATACAGGGGCTGATCTGTGGGTGTATTCATTACCATATTGTAAGCCACAGGAACAAATACCGGATGTCTGACAAAGCTACTTTCATTACGGTCTAATGGAGCACTGAAAAAATACAACAAGCTGTTTTCCCGGGAAACAATATCAAGAAATGAAGAACCGTCTGTCATCTCCAGCAAGGTTTCGCTTCGGCTTTCCGCCATTTTCTGCATCGGGTAGCGGCCTTTGATTTCCGGCAAGTCAACATTTTCCTGACGAGATCTGAAGACATCCGAAAAGAAAGCATGTTCCCAGGCAATATCATCAATTTTTTCGCTGATGCTGTCCCACTCGCTGTAGCGTGGCCCCCTCAGGTCATCCGAAAACCGGTTCCAGCTATCCGTATCCATATTGCGGCTGGGAATAAACACCAGGCTACCTGCCTTATCCAGGCCGTCAAGCAATTGTGATGACATACCGTCTGAAATATGCTCTATACCATTGAATATCAAGACATCATGCTCATCGAGAAAAGTATAATCCAATGCATCTGCCTGCACCTGACTGACATCAAACCGACTGGTATCATCAAATATTTCCAGAGGAAATTCCTGTTTATCCGCACCATTGATCAGCAAAATACTTTTTTGCTTTTCCAGAGCGTAGGTAAAATAAAATTCGTTATCAAAACTCACCGGATAATCATCTATGCTAAGTCTGGCTTTCTGAAAACCATCTGCAGGATTTGTATAGGTAAGCTGAGCTTCCGTGCTTTCCCCCCCGTCAATACTAAAAGTACTGACAGCACGCAAAGAATCGTTCAATTCCATTTGCAGGGACATATCAGAATAGGTTTGTGCACCGTGATTGCGAATCAACACGGACAAACGTTCAGGCTTGCCAGTTTGTCTGAAGGGCGTATCAAACCAGACGGAGTCAATGCTTAGATTTTCATCCTCTGCACCTTCAATCAGTACTGCATGCATATCGAACTTATCCAATCCTGAGAAATCATCAAACTCCATGGTAGACTTTTGAAAATCCGAAATCAGATACACTGGCAAGCTGCCTTCAAAGCTCCGGGTTTTCACACTGCTTTTCAGGCGTTCAATGAGTTTTTCCAGTTTCATACTTACCGGGCTCACACTTACCTGCCCTACTTCAATGAGAAAATCCTCATATGCCATAGGACGATAATACCGAGGTGGCATATCGTTGGTAAACAGATAATAATCAACACCTTCGCCATAAGCTTCAGCAATCTCTGTGGCCTTCTGCCTTGCCATATCAATCAATTTCCCATTTTCACCCTCATTCTGCATACTGTATGAATTATCAAGGCACAGCATGACAGAACCTACGGGTTTTTGTTCTTCAGAATCACCCTCAGGCAAAATAACCGGACGGGCAAAAGCCAGTACCAGAGCGGCAATCATAAGCATCCGGCTCAGCAAAATCAACAATTGCCTGATATTGGTCCGTGAGCGGGTATCTTTGCGTACGGATTCAAGAAAACGTGTTTGAGAAAAATACACAGTTTTGTGCCGCCTGAAATTAAACAGGTGGATAATTAAGGGAATCGCCATTGCGGTCAGCGCCCAGAGAAATGAAGGATACAAAAAACTCATACACGTTTATTTTGTCCTGTTTTACAGATGAACAAATGTAGGAAAAAATCAGGGAATTCCGAAGGATAGACGCAGTACAAATCCAAATTTATTCAGGAATCATCATTTCGACAGAAAGCATTTCCGGCCATGGCAAAATCCGTCTCCAAATCATTAACAGCAGACTATCGTTCACTTATAACAAGGATTCCGGCATCTCTATTTATGATTTCACAATGGATAAATAGCAAATCAGTCACATTTTTCTTAACTTTGTGCAACATGCCAATTGAAACATCAATGAAACTCATAATTCAAATACCCTGCTACAACGAGGAGGCAAGCCTTCCTCTCACCTATGTTGATTTACCAAAGACGATTGAAGGAATAGATAAGATTGAGGTGCTGGTGATTGACGATGGAAGCACGGATAAAACCCGCAAAATAGCTGAATCCCTTGGTGCAGATCACATCATCAGCTTCAAAAACAACAAGGGCCTGGCACGGGCATTTGAGGCAGGGCTCAATAAATCCCTGGAGTTGGGAGCTGATATCATTGTCAATACTGATGCTGACAATCAATATGCCGGTAGTGACATTGAAAAACTGGTTCAGCCCATACTCAAAGGCGAGGCAGACGTTGTCATCGGCGACAGACAAACCGACAGCATCAGACATTTTTCCTTTTTTAAAAAATTGATGCAAAAACTGGGATCGGGCATCATCCGTAAATTATCCCGCACACAGGTCCGTGATGTTGTAAGCGGGTTCCGTGCATACAGTCGTGATACTGCTTTTCAGCTCAACATAGCCACTGATTTTTCCTATACCATAGAAAATGTAATGCAGCTGGGAAGTATGAAAGCAAGGCTGATTTCAGTTCCCGTGCGCACCAACAAACAATTGCGTAAATCCCGCCTTTATAAGAGTACACCAGGCTTCATTTCGCAACAAATCTTCACCATCATCCGGGCTTACTCAAACTACAAGGCCATTCGTGCTTTTACCATATTGGGTATTTTGCTGATGATCCCGGGAATCATAGGTTTTATCAGGTTTTTATATTTTTACTTTACCGAAGGTGGTCAGGGACACATACAGTCGCTGATATTTTCCACAGCTTTTTTAAATGCAGGTTTGCTGATCCTGATGATTGGAATCATTGCAGACCTGATCAGCACCAACCGTAAATTACTGGAAAGATTACTCGAATTCACCAAACGCGACCGATGGAACAAGAAATCATAACCGGCAATTACTACGATAAATACAACAGCGGGAATCCCATTGTCCGGCAGCTCATGAATGGTTTTTTCCGTGACCTCCACGGTCTGGTGGAAAAATGCGGTAAACCCGAAAACCTTCACGTTCTGGAAGCCGGTTGCGGGGAAGGTCATCTGGCCCACGTCATCAGCAAAACACACAAACCTGCCAGCTACACAGGTTTCGATATTGATGAGGAAATCATCCGTCAGGCACAGCAAGCCAATCCTGAGGGAAACTTCCATACCGGAAATATTTATGATTTGAACAGATATGAAAGTCAGAATTACGATCTGATCATTGCCTCCGAAGTACTGGAGCACATTCACCATCCTGAAGATGCACTAAAGCAACTGGCCAGCCTGAATGCAGGTTTTTATCTTTTTTCCGTTCCCCGCGAACCAATCTGGCGCATACTCAATCTTGCCCGTCTGAAATACATTCCGGCGCTGGGCAATACACCGGGGCACCTGCAGCATTGGAGCAAACAAGGTTTTAAAAAGCTCATCTCCGGATATTTCAGGATTGAAGCCCTTAAAAGTCCTTTTCCCTGGAGCATGATCCTCGCAACTCCACGATAAGGCTGAAACATCATAAAAAACAGACATATACTCCAAACGGCATGTTGGGTTTGTTACCCGAAAAGTCAGGAAGTGTGATGGCTTGCGGTAGATTTTTCGATAATATTGAGGAAATTCAGAAGATAAACGAATTGCTCTTATTCCTGTCATTACCCGGGAGCGGCGGGGAAAGATGGAATCGCAGGATTACAATTTCCTGATGAAGAAAGATGAAATCAGTGTCAGTGCAATGGGTATAATGATGTTTTTATATTCATCCTTAACTTTATCAAAGATTTTCTGATCTTTGATTGATTCTGTAATGCTTTGCAGAATAAGCGAATGAATATACTTTCTGTTATCTTCATTTTTTTTGCCTTTATGAACTCCGTTCAGGTCCAAAAATGCCGATATCAACTTGTATTGCTGAATGTAATTATGTTCGGTTTGGTGTACGCGATTTTCAATTTCCCGTTTTACCAGTTGTAATTCTTTGTAGTTATCAATCATATCACCCTGTTGTTTCTACTTGTCAGAATCCCTGAAAACGGTCCGCACCACTTCATCTTTGATATATTTTTCCAGCAATCGTTTCCTGAAAATAAGCAGTATAATCAAAAGCAGGAGGTTGACACCTGCCAGTGCAAGGAAACCGAGTACATATGAATTCATTTGTTCGCCAATCCACAATGCCAGTGCAATTGAAATAAAGAAAACAACAAAGCCGGCAAACATGGACAAGATTATTCTCCGGAATAGTACTGCCAGGGTTTCACTGATTTTTTCAGTTCCTTCTATTTTCAAAAGCAAAATACGTGAACTGATATAATCTTCAAATTTTTTCAGCATAAAATTAAAAGTCAATATTTTGAATAAATCAAGCCTTTCACTAAAAGTTTCCCACAGATATAATCTTTTCAAATTATAAATATGGTCAAACTTTTAATGCAGGCCTTTGATTTTGATTATCCATCACCTTTAGTAATGGAAAACAAAGTCCACAGGGCAAGCTTTATACTGTCTGAAAAAGGACAACAATTTACTTTCGTAAAATCGGGGATTTTCAAACCAGGCCTGCCTGCCGACAATGCTTATCCCAAACTCTAGGTGGTTCTGGATGCTTTTGTACGACTTTCCGCTTTTTCTTTGGCGGCCTGGTCGGTTTCTTTTTGTTTTTCTTTACTCATAAATTCTTTCAGGTTAGAAAGCAATTCATCGGTTTTGGATGAAATGTTTTCCCTGGTTTCTTTTCCGCTGGCGGGTGCAACAAGAATTCCGGTAATTACTCCGGCAGCAGCTCCTGCCAATACGCCTAATAAAATTTTTCCACTGTTTGACATAATAATAATCTCCTTTTTTAAATTAAACATTTATTAATATCCAGACTTCTTATTATCTGAATTTTAATTTACAATTAGTACAAAGATATCAAAATATTTGAGACCACAAAATATTTTATCAACAATTAAGAGTACAATATGCTCATATTCCACGATTGCGCATAACATTTTCCAGGTAAAAACACAGTCTTATTCGCGAAAAATATTCAATGGTATTCTCTCAGCTTACTGCCATTGCTCACTTTTATGCAGGAGGGTAAGAATAACTTCCTGCCTGATGAAAAACAAACACATAAAATAATTTTCAAATTTTGTATTTTATACAAAACACACAGCAAAACAATTATCAACATTGCCAAATATGTTACTATATAGAAATTTATCAATTTTTTACCTTTTTAAACTATACTTAAGTAGTTTCACAACTCACCTATTGACACAAATTCAGTGATATCATTGTATTTCGCCATCCGCAGAGCATTGGGGATTATTGTGAGCATACAAAGGGAAATGTACAAGGCATAAGCCTGCTTTTTCATTCCGCTTGTTTGGTACTGATATTAATTTTGAGTTTTCTTTCCGGCAATACGCTCATCCCTTTTGATGGCATTTTCTTTATTCGCTGTAGGGAGATAATCCAGATAAATGGCATGCATGGCTTTGAACAGATTTTTGTTTGCAGCAGGAAAACGGCTTTCCATATCCTGCAGCAACTGCCGTATTTCCATGCGACGCGTTTTATCCTCATACGGGCAGGCTATATTGTTGAGAGGAAAATCCATCAGTTCGGTAAATTCACGACATTGTTCATCCGTATGATACAACAATGGACGTATCAGCTCTACGCGGCCGCCAAACAGCGGCAGTCGACCGGGCATAGAAGATATGGTGCCGTGAGAAAGCATATTGAGCATGAGAGTTTCTACAGCATCATCACTGTGGTGACCAAGGGCTATTTTGTTTATGTCCATACTTTTTCCAATCTCAAACAGGGCTTTGCGTCTATGCCATGAACAATAAAAACAAGTGGACTGTTTGTCCGTTTTGGAAAAATCCACGGAAATCTCTTTTATATGCAGGGGCACTTTCAAATCCCGGCAAAAACGCTGCAACCAGTATATATCGGTTTTGTAGGGCACCTCTTTGATATCCACAAATACCGCTTCCAGATGATAAGCCACATCAGAAAATTTCCGCCTTCCGGCCAGTGTTTTCAAAAGCGCCAGGCTGTCTTTCCCTCCGGAAACACCGATGAGAATACGGTCTCCTTCGGCAATCATATCATGCTCCCGTATGCAGGCACCTGCCCGGGCATAGAATTGCTGAATGAAACGCTTTTTCTCTTTCTCCATGCAGCAAAGGTAAAAAAAGTCAGAAATCCCCGGCGCTCAGCAATTTTCAAATTCCAATATTGTAAACCGGCGTGCTGCTTTTTCTGATTGCTTCTGCATTTTGGAAGTAAATTCGGATTTTGCTATTTCTGATCACCGGAAGACTTACAGGGGATGACACCTGATCCAGTAGAACAGGCAAAAATATACATATGCAATATTCACAAATGAATTTATTTTTCCACTGGTTTCAGATTTTCAACAACGGGAACAAGCATGTTTTCCCACTCCCCTGTATAACCGTCATACATTTCCCTCTCCCGGATCTCCCAGGTCATTTCAAACCACTTGTTGTCGTATTCTTCATAAGTTTTATTGGGCATGAGGGATTGGGTAAATTCAAGGCCACTGGTGAATTCTGATTCCCGCCACATTTCATACCTGTTTTCTTCTTTATCCCTGAAGATATACACCATGCCGTCAGAATTGGCAACCATCTGGTCAAATCTCACCACGCTGGTGTACTTTTTACCAGCAGTAACATCTTCAGGCCAGGCTTCAATTCCTGCAGGACTTTCTTCCTGTGCTGCCTGTTCTGCTTTAGAGACATCCTTTTCCTGGCTTATCTCAGTTTGCTCATCTTTCCCGGAATTTTCTTTTTCATCAGTTTTGTCTGCTGACTGGCATGCAGACAAGAGCAGAATTATAAACAAGAAAAACAAATTATATTTTTTCATATGCAAAGAGTTTTTTACGGGGTTAAAAATACACAAATAATGTCAGATGGCCGATGGGTGTGGAAAAAATCACAATCCGGGAAAAACAATTTGTCCGCTACTGTGATTATTGCCGGCACCGGTTACTGATGCAAGCACATTCACCTCCTCCCGATACCGCAGCACAGCCATGAAAGCAAAAATCAGCGCTTCTTTAAAATCTACCAGCATCTCATCGGGAATGTGAATATCTGCGGCACTGAGACTACGGATTCTATCAATCAGGAAACTGTTTTTTGCACCACCACCTGTGACAAGTACGTTCCCTTTCAGGTGCCTGGCAATCTGCATGGCTGCATGTTCGTACCAGGTCCGCATCAGATCTTCCAGCGAATATTCAGAGAACAAAGGCCGGAGAAGAACATCCACATTGTCTGCAACCCATTCCCTGCCAAGTGATTTGGGTGGCTTCTGCTGATAAAAATCCAGGGCATTGAGTTTTTGCAATAAATCAGGGATAAGCTTTCCTTTAGCAGCAATCATTCCATCCTTGTCAAAGTCGAGGTTTATCCTGTTGGCCAGATCATTTCCTACTGTATTCACAGGACAGATATCCCAGGCAATGCGCCGGCCATCCAAATCCATTGAAATATTTGAAAATCCACCGATGTTCAGGCACTGATCATATCTGGAAAACAGGTGTTTATCACCAATGGGCACCAGCGGGGCACCCTGTCCGCCCAATTTTACATCCGGGGAACGAAAATCAAAAATCACTGGAATCGCACAGGCATCTGCTATTTTTTGTCCCTTGCCAATCTGGAGGGTACGTTTTTTTTCCGGCTGATGGAAAATGGTATGTCCGTGGGAGGCAACAAAATCCGGCAAATCTGCAGAAATGCCTTCCTGCTCCATAAAAATTTTCACTGCCCTGCCCGACCATGTTCCGAAATAATCATCCAGATCTTTCAATTGCTTTTTATTCATCTTAACAGCCTGACGCAGTTCTGTTCTTAACCTCTGATCATAAGCCATGGTAATGGCTGAACATATCCTGTAATCCCAATGGCCTGCATATGTTTTCTCAAAGCTGCAAAATGCCAGATCAAGTCCGTCTGCAGAAGTTCCGGACATCAAACCTATGATGTGATATTTCATTTTTTTCGAACAAATTTCTTTTTCAAATGTAATAAATAACGAATGATTTTACTATTTTTAAGCTTAACTAAGAAAACTTAACAACGAAAACGATTATGAAGAAACTTATTGTACCAACCGATTTTTCTGAATTTTCACTCTGCGGACTGGAACTGGCCATCCTTTATGCCAACAAATACAAATCTGACATTCAATTGGTTCATGTCCTCAACACAAAGAAATCCAAGTATAAGACCACAGAAAAATCAGAGAAAGAAATCAGTGCTGAACAACTGAAGAATATTGTAAATGATTTCAAAGACAAACTTCACAAAGACGGCAAGCTTGATTATATCGTAAAATCAGGCAGAATATTTGAAGAGGTAGCTGAACAGGCTGAGGCAATCAAGGATTCCGCTGTATTTTGCAGTACGCACGGAGAATCAGGTCTGAGCAATATTTTTATCGGCAGCAATACCCACAGGATTGTGGAAGGCACCATCCGTCCGGTATTCTCAGTAGGATCAAGCAAGCAGGTGCAACCACCCAAAACCATTGTAATGCCTATAGATATCACCAAAGAAACCCGTGAAAAGGTAAGCCTGGTGGCCAGCATAGCCAAAAAGTTCGGATCGAAAGTCCATATTCTTAAAGTAAGCACCTCTACCTCGGAAGGCATTCACAACACACTGAAAATGTATGCCTCCCAGGTAGCCAAATATTTTGATGAGCGTGATATCGAATACGAAAAAAGTCTGATTGTAGGTGATAACATTACCGATGTTACCATTGAATATGCAAAAACTGTAGAAGCAAATCTCATCGCAATCATGACAGAACAAACCAAATCACTCACAAATCTCCTGATGGGATCCTATGCACAGCAAATGCTGAACAATTCACCGGTACCTGTAGTCAGTGTTACACCATATGAGCTTACAGTAAATGAATCGTCATTCAGAACCATGGGTGGCTAAAAAAAATGCTCTGTTTTTCATAAAGAAGCGGATATGTCAAAGGCATATCCGTTTTTTTAGAGCATCCTGTAATGTCAATGTATCATATTGATTGCCAATATCCTGTTTCCCGGACTATGGTTTTGGAAATCATAATATCTTTACTGATTTTTGGTCATTCGCGAATACACTCACCGATTTTTTCCGAGTGATAAAACAGCGTTTCAATGAAGTTCTCTTCCATTTGCCAGCCCAGTGGATTAACAATGCCCAGGCAAGCTTTCCCCTTTAGCTCAGGAACAAAATCCGGATGAAATTTATTGATGAATATATGAAAACCGGAAAAATCCGTCAGGCTGTCAAGGATGTGGCTTTGGAGCATGGGAGCGGATAACAAATTTCTTTCGGCCTCTCCCATTTCCCCGGTGATGACCGCCCTTGAATCAAAAATACGATTACCAAGCTTATTGGCTTTGGCTTTGGATGAGATGCTCAGTCTATCAAGAAAATCTTTTTTGCGGATGGTAAGTTTGCCCTTGATTTCATCCGGCAAAGCAACAAATGCTCCACAATAAACGGTTGATTGACCAACACGTGCATAGGGATCGCTGAAGCAAACAAAAAATACATTCCTCTCTTCAGAAGCAGGTACGAATGCCCAGGCCCGGTACTTCTGAAAAGTATTGATGCCTGATTTCGGGTGTTCAATTACTTCACTTTCAATCTCTCTGCCGGATAAGGTGGCAAAGTTCTCAAGCTTCTCAATGCTTTTGCGTTCTTCCATAATTGGTATTTATCCACATTGTCCGATTACTATCCTGCTTATTTCTGGAACCATATTCCATTTTGACA
>JBKGYK010000061.1:0-20554 GCA_046546095.1 Bacteroidales bacterium | reverse complement strand
GCCGGCAGGCAGGTGAACCAACTGAGCTAACCGCCCTGATATTTTTTAGAACTTTCACACTGAGTTTTCTCAAATGCGGATGCAAAGATAGGTGTGTTTTTTAGTTTTCCAAAACTTTTTGAAAAAATTATAATATTTCTGCCACAGTAAAAGTACTTCCTCCCACAAAAATCGTATCATTGGGGGCAGCAATGCTTAGGGCATAGTTATACGCAAGCTTCACATTGTCAATCACTTTCCCTGATAAAGCGTAGTGTGATGCTTCTTTTTGCAAAATTGTGGCAGAAAGTGCCCGCGGTATATTTGCCTGTGTGAAAATGTAATTTGCATCTTTGGGAAATACGGGTAATATGCGATTCAGGGCTTTATCATCTACTACTCCCAGGATAAAAAACAGTTTGCCTTTGCGGACAGCCTCCAACTGTTCCATTACATGAAAAAGGCCTTCTTTGTTATGAGCAACATCACAATACACAGCTGGTGATGACCTTAGCTTTTGCCACCTTCCCATCATACCGGTATTTTTTATCACTTTTGACAGGCCTTGTTTTATCGCAGAGCGATTAACCGGCAGGATGGAATTTACCTGTTCAATTACTGCAAGGGCTGTCTGAAGATTCCATTGCTGATAGGTACCTGCCAGGTCACAGGTGATGGCATCAATTCCGTTAAAGCCTGATACCTTATAGTTACGCATCCCACTTTCTATACCGACATTTGAAAGGGATACTTTTTTGGGTGCAGAAATCCATCTTGTGTTATGTTTCAGGCAGGTCTCATGTACTACCTCCTCAACAACTGGATCATCTGTACCAAGAATCACCGGAACATCCGGCTTAATAATGCCGGCTTTTTCTCCGGCTATGGATTGCACATCTTTTCCCAGAAATGCGGTATGGTCAAGTCCGATGTTTGTAATTACAGATGCAAGGGGCGTAATAATATTGGTTGAATCAAGGCGTCCTCCCATCCCAACTTCAACGATGGCCACATCAACCTTTTCAGTGCGAAAATAATCAAATGCCAAAGCAACGGTCATTTCGAAAAAGGAAGCACTGAGTTCACGAAAATAGTCCAGCCCTTCTTCCATGAAATCCATCACAAAAGATTCGGGAATCATTATGCCGTTAACTTTAATCCGTTCCCTGAAATCTTTCAGATGAGGTGAGGTGTATAAACCGGTTTTGTACCCAGCTTCCTGTAATACTGAAGCAAGCATGTGGGAAACTGAACCTTTGCCGTTGGTTCCGGCAACATGAATGCTTTTCCAGTTTTTGTGCGGATGATGATAATGCTTGTCAATGGCAAGAGTACGATTCAAATCTGCTTTGTATGCAGCTTTGCCCTGCCGCTGATACATGGGCAGAGAATTGAACATGATTTTCAGGCATTCTTCGTAAGTCACTTTGCAAATTTTTTTAGGTCTTTCTCAAGTAGAAAGGAGGGTTTTCTGTTATTTATTTTGTGGTGATCGTAGTAATATAATTCTGCATTTCCTGCATTCAGGAATAGCTTGAAGCAGAAATCATTTTTTCCGGCAGGTATCAGGTGAAGTATAATGACATCTTCCCTGTTTTCAGCAATGGCATTTGATATATCTTCTTTTTCAACATACCGGAATGGATAAGGATAAACTGATTTCATTCCGGATTTTTGTCGCAGCGAAGTTTCGATTTCTGATCTAATTAGCCAGAGTTCTTTGTTGTCGATGCTGTATTGCTGGTTTGTGTAGTAGTCCACGATGCTTTTTTCATCCAGAGAAGGATTTTGCTTTGCTGTGATTACATGGTTTTGCATAAATTGTAAAACCAGGCCTATCTTGTAAACATAGTCTTCCTGTTCTGCATTTTTTACTGCCAGCGGTACTGCACATAAATCGGGCATTTGCTCAGGTTCTCCTGAGGAATCACCCAAAGACAGGAACAAATATTCATATGCTGTTTGTGTTTTATCATCCTCAAAATAAACAGGATTCATGTAAATGAATGAAGCATTGGGATTTTTGCGTTTTTTTCTGAACTCTGTGAATGATATTATCTCGGTGTTGGTCAAATGCCAATGCTTATCTGCAAGTTTCTCTATGGCAAGATTATAATCAGAAATCATGATGTTTTCTTTGACAATGTATGTTTTGGAATTTTCAAATCTGCGTATTTCTGATGGTGACCCCATAGGTATGCTCACCTGGGCATTCAGTGGGAATGTCATTAGGCTCACCAGGCTCAGACTAATCAGCAGGGAAATATAGTTCGTTTTTCTCATTGTACATCCTGATATAGTAAAACATCATTTTTCGTTGTTTGCGTTTGCGCAATTTGGCATATTCTGCATGCAATTCCGGTTCGTCCTGAATTAGCCTGAGAATATTATCTGGTGTGAATTCAAATATTCTGCCGGTTTCAGTATCCAGCATCATTTGTCTGGTTTCCGTAGTGATATAGCTGGATGGCCCTGAATAAACATAATAAGGATCATAAAACGGATCTGCACGATTGCTGTATCTTACCTGAACTTCCGCAACAAAATGACTGATGCTCCCAATATAGGGGAGCATGTGAAAGCCGCCCGAATACTGCACATAGATTTTATCCTGGTAACAATATCCCCATATATTGTTTACCGCAACTACTTTTTTTATCCCGAATTCATCGAAATAACTGATTTCCGCAGTTTCGTTCATGGCTTTGTCCGGCCTGGTTTGTTTAGGGGAGGGCAGGTTTGTGGCAGAGAAATCAAGAGGGGAGTTGTTTCTGAACTGGCTATATTCAAGATAAATACCATCCCTGAATGTGTATTCGGAGGAGTACCTTACCAACTTGGCGCTGTCATTTTTTTGACCAAAAGCTGTATTCAGGCAGAAACCACAGATCAGCAATGCGATGTTTATGAATACCTTAAATTTCATCATTTGATACGAAGATAAAAAAAATCATGCATTCAGCATTCAAAAAAAACAAACAGCAGTTAAAAACCTGCATTTGCAGGAAAATTGTGTTGTAGAAATTCTTGTAAACAAAACTTACTATGCCTTTGATACAGAAGCATAAATTTGTAGCTTTGAGGCCATAAATAATGGTACTAATATTGACAATTTACAAATGGCATGAAGACAATTAAATCTGCACTTATTTCAGTCTATGACAAAGATGGCCTGGAGCCACTTATTCACAAATTGGATGAATTGGATATAAGTATTTATTCCACGGGGGGTACGCAAAAGTACATCGAATCCTGTGGTGTGGAAGTTACAGGCGTTGAGGATATTACTTCTTATCCGTCGATTTTGGGTGGCAGGGTTAAGACTTTGCACCCTAAGATATTTGGAGGCATTCTCAAGCGCAGGGATGAAGAGAATGATATTACGGAATCAGAAACACATGGGATACCGGATATTGATTTGGTGATTGTTGATTTATATCCATTTGAAAAAACGGTAGGTTCCGGTGCAGATCATGATGACATCATTGAGAAAATTGATATTGGTGGCATTTCCCTGATCAGAGCAGCTGCAAAAAACTACAGGGATGTATTGACCATCTCAAATCAGAAGCAATACGATAAGTTGCTGGATATCCTTGAGGACAATCATGGGCAGACTAGCCTTGAAGATAGGAAACAGTTTGCTGTGGAGGCATTTGCGATGTCTTCGGGTTATGATGCTGCCATTTTTACATATTTTGACAACGGTGCAAATACAGCCTTCCGACAAAGCTATAATTACCCTAAAAAATTGAGGTACGGTGAGAACCCTCACCAGCAAGCGGCGTTTTTTGGAGATTTCGACAAGCTGTTCGACAAATTGCATGGCAAAGAGATTTCTTATAACAATCTGCTGGACATTGATGCTGCAGTCTCCCTGATTCATGATTTCCGGGGTACAACGGTTGCCATATTAAAGCATAACAATGCATGTGGACTGGCAAGCCGGGATAACTTACTTACAGCATGGAAGGATGCTTTGGCCGGTGATCCGGTTTCTGCCTTTGGTGGTATCATCGTAAGCAATACCATGATTGATTCGGAAACTGCTGAAGAAATTCATAAAATATTCTTCGAAGTAATCATTGCTCCGGGATATACCGAAGAGGCACTGGAAACTTTGAAGAAAAAGAAAAACCGGATTATTTTGGTACACAAGAAACAAAATCCGGACAAATACCAGTTCCGTAATGTACTGAATGGTGTGTTGATGCAGGAGAGAGACCTGAAGACAGAAGCTGCTGGAGATTTGAAAGCTGTGACAAGCAGAGAGACATCCGACAGGGAAAAAGATGATATGATTTTCGCAAACAAAATCGTTAAGCACACGAAAAGCAACGCAATTGTATTGGTGAAAAACAAACAACTTATTGCCAGTGGAGTTGGTCAGACCTCAAGGGTCGATGCATTGAAACAAGCCATTGAAAAAGCAAGAACCTTTACCTTTGATCTGACAGGTTCTGTAATGGCATCAGATGCGTTTTTTCCCTTTAAGGATTCAGTGGAAATTGCAAATAAAGCCGGAATAACAGCTGTTATTCAGCCTGGCGGCTCAATCAGAGATCAGGAATCCATTGACTTTTGTAACGAAAATGATATGGCTATGGTCTTTACCGGGACAAGACATTTTAAACATTAAGAAATTTTATTACTTTTAGGGTGAATTTTAGACAGAGACAATGGGCTTATTTTCATTTTTAACACAAGAGATTGCCATAGACCTTGGCACAGCAAACACGATAATCATTTACAATGATAAAATTCTTGTAGATGAACCGTCAATCGTTGCATTGGATGATAAAACCGGAAAGCTTGTGGCCATAGGGCATAAGGCAAGACAGATGCACGGTAAAACCCACAAAAACATCAGAACAATCCGGCCTTTACGGGATGGTGTTATTGCAGATTTTCATGCTGCAGAAATGATGATCAGGGGTATGATCAAGATGATCAATAAAAAGAAAAGAATGATTACACCCTCCCTGAAAATGGTTGTTTGTATACCCTCGGGAAGTACAGAGGTAGAAATCAGAGCTGTACGGGATTCCGCCGAACATGCAGGTGCCCGGGAAGCTTACCTCATTTATGAACCAATGGCAGCAGCCATCGGAATAGGAGTTGATGTTGAAGCCCCTGAAGGCACTATGGTTGTAGATATTGGCGGTGGTACAACAGAAATTGCTGTGATTTCACTCGGTGGTATCGTTTGCAACAAGTCCATCAGGGTGGCAGGTGATGAGTTTACAGATGACATCATGGAATATATGCGCCATCAGCATAATATCAAAATCGGTGACAGAACTGCCGAAGGAATTAAAATAAAAGTAGGTGCAGCTATGACTGAAATTGATGATCCGCCGGAAGACTTTGTTATTCGCGGCCCGCATCAGATGACAGCATTGCCCATCGAAATCCCGGTCTCACATCAGGAAATCGCTCACAGCCTGGATAAATCCATCTCAAAAGTGGAAACAGCTATCATGGCAGTGCTTGAAGAAATACCGCCTGAATTGTATGCCGATATTTACAACCGTGGTATTTATCTTGCTGGTGGAGGCGCACTGTTGAGAGGACTGGATAAGCGAATTGCCCAGAAAACAAATATCCCTGTGCATGTTGCAGAGGATCCTCTCCATGCCGTGGCCAGAGGAACAGGTATCGCTCTGAAAAATGTTGATAAATTCCAATTCCTGCTGAGGTAAATTCTTTATGAGAAATCTGCTCAGGTTGCTGATAAAATACTATGCTGTTTTTTTATTCCTGATTCTGGAAGGTGCTGCCTTGTTTCTGATTGTGCAGCATAATAATTTTCAGCATGCAAGTTTTATCAATGCATCTTCCGGCCTGATTGGATTCGTAAATGAGCAATGGACAGAGGTTACCGATTACTTTCTATTGAAAAATGAAAATGAAAAGCTCAGAAAAGAAAACCTCAGATTACGTCGTCTGATTGAGTATCAGCAAACACCCGACCCCGATTATTTCGATGAAATTATTACTGCTGATCTTGTGAATTCCTCTGTTTTCAGACAAAAAAATTATCTGACAATCAATAAAGGTAAAAACCACGGCATTGAAAAACAGATGGCCGTCATTAGTCCGCAAGGTGTTATTGGAGTGGTAGAACAAAGTTCATCCCATTATGCCACTGTGATTCCAATTATCAATACCAACTTTAATCTGAGTGCAAAAATAAAACGCAATGATTATTTTGGCTCCCTTAGCTGGAACGGACAATCATACCGTGTTGCCCAGCTTAATGATATTCCCACATATGTTAATGCTGAAGCAGGAGATACCATCGTGACCAGTGGTTTTAGTGCAAGTTTTCCCGCCGGGAAGCTGGTTGGTGTCATCAGTCAAGTCAACAGAGATCCACATTCAGCCTTCCTGAACATTGACATCAAACTGGCCAGTGATTTTAAGAAGATTCAAACAGTATATGTATATAAGAATCCTTTGGCTCATGAACAAGTAAAACTGGAAAACGATAATGATTAAGTTTATACCAAAATACGCATTTTTGTTTTTGCTCTGTTTGTTGATTCAGGTGTTCTTATTTAATGAGATGCAGATAAGCCGGTATTTTAATCCGTCATTCTATGTTTTGTTTATCATACTGCTGCCATTTGAAACACCTCGATGGTTGTTGCTTCTATCGGCTTTTGGGCTTGGCCTGGGAGTTGATGCCTTTATGAATACACCCGGAATCAACGCTGCCGCCACTGTGTTTGCAGCCTTTGTACGACCTGGTGTTTTGAATCTGCTTAGCCCCAGAGATGGATATGAGCCGGGGACCACTCCGCGGATATCATTTTACGGCTTGTCCTGGTTTCTTAAATATGCACTTGCAATACTCTTATCGCACCAGCTTGTGCTGTTTTTCCTTGAGGCTTTTACATTCCGGTATGCTTTTCAAACAATAGCTGTTGCTTTGGTTAATTCTCTGTTAAGTTGCTTTTTTATTATCCTGAGCCAGTACATCATGTTTCGCAGATAATGAAGAAAACACATCATGAATCACGAAAATTTCTGATAATTGGCATTGTATTATTTGCCGGTGTGCTGATGGTAGGTAAACTTTTTTATTTGCAGGTAATCAGTGATGAATACCAGGTTTCTGCCCTCAATAACAGTCAGCGGCATATCATTCAATATCCACCCCGTGGCATTATTTACGACAGACATGGCAAAATCATGGCAAGTAATCAGGTAGCCTATGATCTGATGGTTATTCCTGCCCAGGTTGAAGCGTTTGATACCCTGCAATTTTCACGACAGCTTGGAATTGAAACAGATGATTTTAAAAGAAGGTTATTAAAAGCCAGGGCCTATTCGGGATTTAAGGCTTCCGCATTTTTTAAACTCTTGTCGGCCCGGGAATATGCCGGATTGCAGGAATTTGTTTATCAATATAAAGGATTTTATGTTCAGCCACGCCTTGTCCGGGAATACACCAATCGAAATGCTCCGCATGTACTTGGTGATATCGGTGAAGTAAGTCAGTCAATTATCAATGAAAATGAATACTATGATCCCGGTGATTATATTGGTGTAAATGGTCTGGAAGTTACTTATGAGAAAGAGTTGCGCGGAGAAAAAGGCGTTAAAATATTTCTGGTTGATGCTCATAACAGAATCAAAGAAAGCTATGAAAACGGCAAATATGACAGGGAGCCGGTTGCCGGAAAGAATCTTACGGCAACCATACACTCGCCCCTGCAGGAATATGCAGAAAAACTGATGAAAAACAAACTCGGTGGTATTGTTGCGATACAGCCGGCTACCGGAGAAGTACTTGTGTTGGCATCAAGTCCTGATTATGACCCCAACCTGATGATTGGCCGCAACAGGGGCTACTATTTTGACAGCCTCCTGAGAGCCAGACACAAACCTCTTTTTAACCGTGCCATCAATGCTGCCTATCCACCGGGAAGCACTTTCAAAGTAGCACAAGCCCTGCTAGGCCTTGATGAAGAAGTTATTTCCGTCAACAGCAGTTTTGCCTGCAATACTGCCCTGGTAGGCTGCCATAATCATCCAAGAGCAACTTCAGTAACAAAAGCTATTCAGTATTCTTGTAATCCGTATTTTTATCAGGTATTCAAAAGGCTGGTGCAGAGAGGATATGAGAATTCAGTTTTCAGAGATTCACCCATTGGCCTGGATTTGTGGCAAAAGAAAATGGCAAGTATGGGGTTCGGTAAGCGCCTCGATGTTGGATTGCCGTCTGTGAGTCCGGGATATATACCCAATTCCGGATTATATAACAGGCTTTATGGCGAATATCGCTGGGCTTTCAGTACCATATATTCATTAAGCATAGGGCAGGGTGAGATAACTGCCACCCCACTGCAACTGGCAAATTTTGCTGCCATAATTGCCAACAGGGGATGGTATTATACACCACATCTGATAAAAGATATCCAGGGAGAAGGGCTGGAAGAAAAATACAGCGAAAAGCATAAACTTTCCTTTGATACATCCCTGTATGCGCCCTTGATTGATGGCATGGAGGGAGCTGTTAACGGAGAGCACGGCACCGCACGTCTGGCCAGTATCCAGGATGTCATTGTTTGCGGCAAAACAGGAACTGCGGAAAATCCACACGGTGAAGATCATAGTATTTTTATGGCTTTCGCTCCAAAAGATAATCCTGAAATTGCCATCGCTGTTTATGTGGAAAATTCCGGATACGGAGGTACATGGGCTGCTCCCATTGCATCCCTGATGATGGAGAAATATCTCACAGACACAATAAAAAGCAAATGGAAAGAAACCAGAATACTGGAAGCTGATCTGATATCACTAAAAGAAGAGGCAGAAGATGAGTAAACAAAGAGGCAAAATAATTAAGCAGATTGACTGGTTTAGCATCGTCATTTATCTTCTGCTGATGATTATCGGCTGGTTTAGTATCCTGTCTTCTTCCTGGGGAGGGGAACATGACAGTTTTTTTGAGCCCGGAAGCAGGCAAATGAAACAGCTTGTCTGGATAGCGGCAAGTATTGTGATCATTTTTATCATTTTTCTTATTGATAGTAAATTTTTCTCGGCTTTTGCCTATTTCCTGTATGCCGTATCAATGCTTAGCCTGGTAGCTGTGCTTGTTTTCGGGAAGGAAGTCAACGGTGCAAAGTCATGGTTTGAGTTTGGTTTTTTCCGGTTCCAGCCTGCAGAATTTGCCAAAATATTTACTGCCCTGGCTCTGGCCCAATTGTTCTCGTCTTACCAGTTTCGTCTGGATAAGTTCAGGCACCTGTTGATAGGTCTTTTGGTGATGATCTTCCCTATGCTGTTGATTATATTGCAAAATGATACGGGTTCAGCACTGGTCTATACAGCCTTTATTCTTGTTTTTTACAGAGAGGGAATGAATCAGATCCTCTTGTTTGTTATTTTTCTTGCCGTAGCATTGTTCCTCCTGTCACTGATTTTTCCCGTGGCATGGATACTGGTCGGAATTGCAGCCATAGCAATTGTCGTGTTCTGGCTCAATGAGCGTGATAATAAAACCCTGCTACTGGCTTTACTGATTCCCTCCACAATAATCATTGCTCTGTACTTTTTGAATGATAACTATTTCCAGTCATTGAGCATGACACTGATTGTCAGCATTTCACTTGGTGTTTTCATCCTGGGTTCTTTTCCCTTTCTCTTGCGCCAAAAACACAAAAACGGTCTGGTTCTTTCCTTGATCGTCATGGCTTCCGTATTGTATCTGAATTCGGTAAATTACTTCTATTCACAGGCATTGGAGCAACACCAGCGTGACAGAATTGAACACATGCTTGGCATGAAAGAAGATCCCCTGGGTATTGGCTATAATGTCAACCAAAGTAAAATTGCCATTGGCTCCGGAGGAATTTCAGGAAAAGGCTTTCTTCAGGGAACCCAAACCAAGTATGATTTTGTACCTGAGCAAAGTACAGACTTTATCTTTTGTACGGTTAGTGAAGAGTTTGGATTTCTTGGAAGCAGCCTGGTGGTAATCCTGTTTTTCGCGCTCATTTTGCGATTGATCACCCTGGCCGAACGTCAGCGATCAGCTTTTTCCCGGGTTTACGGTTATGCAGTGGTAGCCATTTTCTTTATCCATGTAATAATCAACATCGGTATGACAATTGGCCTAATGCCGGTGATTGGCATCCCTTTACCATTCATTTCCTATGGTGGTTCCTCATTTATGGCTTTCAGTATTTTCCTGTTCATTTTCCTCCGGCTTGATGCTGACAGACTGGAGATTTTTAGATGATCAATTTTCTCTAAATAAGCAGCTTTTATTTGTATTCTTGTTTTTAAACATTGTGTCGGATTTGTCTGTTAAATAGAATCAACCAACAATTACTGATATGACAGATATTGATATTGCCAGAAAAGCAAAAATTAAGAGAATCCATGAGATAGCAAAAGTGCTTGGCCTTGATGAGGAACATATTGAACCATACGGACATTATAAAGCCAAGTTACCACTTAGTCTGATTGATGAGAAAAAAATTGAAAAAAATAAGCTTGTCCTTGTTACTGCCATGACACCGACACCTGCCGGTGAAGGAAAAACAACCATCTCAATAGGACTGACGCAAGCTATGAATAAAATTGGCAAGAAAACCACTGTTGTGTTAAGAGAGCCTTCTTTGGGTCCGGTTTTTGGTATTAAAGGCGGTGCTGCAGGCGGAGGATACTCTCAGGTTATTCCTATGGAAGATATCAACCTGCATTTTACCGGAGATATGGCTGCCATTGAGAAAGCCAATAATTTGTTGTCTGCACTTATAGATAATGAATTACACTTCAGAGAACATAATCTGGATATAGACCCCAGGACAGTTAGCTGGAAACGGGTTATGGATATGAATGAGCGTGTGCTTAGAAACCTTGTGGTAGGACTGGGGGGTAAAACCCAGGGAGTGCCAAGGGAAACCGGCTTTGATATTACCGCAGCTTCCGAAGTTATGGCCATTTTGTGCCTTGCCAGAGATATGGATGATCTCAAAGAAAGACTGGCCAATATTTTTGTCGGATTTACCTATGATAAAAAACCGGTATATGCCCGAGACCTGAATGCACAGGGGGCTATGGCCGCGCTGTTGAAGGAGGCAATTAAGCCAAACCTGGTGCAAACACTGGAAGGGAATCCAGCAATTATTCATGGTGGACCATTTGCCAATATTGCACAGGGAACAAATTCCATCCTTGCTACCAAAATGGGTATGTCACTTTCCGATTACGTTGTGACCGAAGCAGGCTTTGCTTCCGAGCTGGGTGCTGAAAAATTCTTTGATATCAAATCTCAGTATGGAAACCTCAATCCAAATGCAACCGTTCTGGTGGCTACCATCCGGGCTTTGAAATATCATGGTGGAGTAGATGTCAAAGATATCAATGATCCTAACCCCGATGCCGTTAGTAAAGGACTGGATAACCTGGATAAACATATTGAAAACCTTCGCCTGTTTAAATTAAACCCGGTTGTCGCCATCAATAAATTTACCGGCGATACCGATGAAGAAATTAAGATCGTTCAGGAACATTGTAAAAAAGAGGGTGTTGAGGCTGCAGTAAGTGATGTGTGGGCACATGGCGGAGACGGAGCCACAGAACTTGCCGAAATCGTAACAAAAGAAGCAGAGCGATGTGCTATGTGTTTCGAGCCTCTGTATGATTTCAACTGGGATGTGGAAAAGAAAATTGAAACCATTGCTACCAAAGTATATGGTGCTAAATCTGTGGAATATTCCCGTAAAGCCCGAAAAAATCTGCAAACAATTAAGGAGCTGAAACTGGATAAATTGCCAATTTGTATTGCCAAAACGCAAAAGTCCCTGTCTGATGATCCGAAACTCAGAAACCGGCCAAAAGATTTTATCGTGAATATACGTGAAATAGAAATAGCCGCAGGTGCCGGATTTATTGTGCCGATTGCCGGAGACATTATGCGTATGCCCGGACTGCCAAGAATCCCTTCTGCAGAAAACATTGATATCAACGAAAAAGGTGATATCACCGGACTTTTCTAAGCTACAGCTTGATTTGATAAAATTACAAGCCCTGTCCGGATGCCCCGGCAGAGTTTTTGTTTTACTATGCAACCAATTCGTATAATATCCTGTCTAAACAAAAATGCAATGAGATTTTCTTGCAAACCTGGGCGGATTTTTATTAAATTTATCCTGCTCAAGAAAGAAATGAATTTTTAACGTTGAATATTTTAACCAGGGGATTATGCGAAAACGATTAGTACTATTGTCAGCGCTTATTGGCCTGATATTAATGGGATTTACAGTAAAGGCCGGCGACAAGCCAGGCTATGATTTGAATTTTAATCAGTCAAGATCAGATCAGTTCAGTCTTGATATTTCATTGGATAAATATCAGGTGCAAACTGTCAGTAAAAATGGTGAGTCATACTCTGATATTGATTTTCCGGGGAAGGTAGTAACAAAAAAACAAGGATGGGCAGAAGTACCTTACTTTGGAATTCCCGTTCAGTTACCTGCCACACGAAATGTGGATGTGGAAATTACCTCCATACAATACGAGGAAATTGAGCTGGATCACCCACTGCTACCATCCCGTGGAGTGATTTACAGAAACCAGGACCCGGATGATATTCCGTATCAAATCGATCCTGCTTCTATTGTGGATGAGTATTATCCCGAAAATACGCTTGAAACCTCAGATCCTTATATCATAAGAAAAGTCAGGGGTGAAAATATCTACGTGCATCCTTTTCAGTACAATGCTGTGCAACAAACCCTCAGGGTGGCCACAAGTATTACCATCAGTGTAAGCGAAAATACCGAAACGCCTGACAACCCTCTCACAATTTCAGACAGAAGCAAAAAGAACGTCGAAATGCTGCCTGTATATAAATCCATGTTTGTAAATTTCAGGCAGGACCAGACAAGATGGGCAGAAGAAATTGATGAATTTGGTGATGTACTTGTCATATATACCGCCGATTATGCTGCTGCAATACAGCCATGGATTACCTGGAAGCAGCAAAAAGGCTACAATGTGGATGAACTGGAAGTAAGTACAGGTGCGAATGTTGCCAGTGATATACAATCAGCTTACGATGCGAATAACAACCTGCTGTACGTTCTGCTTGTAGGTGACTGGGCTGATATAAAATCAGATTTAGGCACAAACCAAAACGCGCCTATGGATCCAATGATGGGATGTGTGGCCGGTACTGATGACTACCATGACATCATCGTCGGTCGTTTTTCTGCAGAATCTCCTGCTGATGTTACCGCACAGGTGGATAAAACCATAGAATATGAAAAAGATGCTACCTCCGGATCTACCTGGTACAAAAATGCCCAGGGCATTGCCAGTGATGAAGGTGCCGGCGCTGGAGACGATGGCGAAGGCGATATTGAGCACATCAATAATATTCATGATGGAAGATTATTGCCAACAACCTACACCACCTGCCATGAAGAATTTGACCCGGGCGCCTCTGCCACCAATGTGCAAAACAATATCGACAATGGTGTCAGTGTGATAAATTATACCGGCCATGGTGGACAAGATTATTGGGTTTCCTCTGGCTATAGTACCACAGAGGCATCTTCCTCAACAAATGGTCCGAAATATTATTATGCTTTCTCTGTTGCCTGCGTTGTCGGTGCATTTCATGAAAACGGAGATTGCCTCGCAGAAGCCATGGCAAGAAACCCGGACGGAGGCTCGGTAGCTAACTGGATGGCTACAATTAACCAGCCGTGGACTCCCCCTATGCGTGGACAGGATTATGCCAACGACCTGCTCGTACAGGGTTATGATTATAATTCCGGATTTGGCAGTGGAACCAGTACAACCTACGGAAGAACCACATTTGGCTCAATAACCTTTAATGCTGCTGCACTAATGGTAGCTGAAACATCAAACGATGAAGACTGGGATACCTACAAAACCTGGACAGTATTCGGCGATCCTTCCGTGCAGGTGAGAACAGATGAACCAAAAGATATTACACTTAGCAACATGAGTGTTACACCGGGAACTTATACGACCCAGGTTACCGTAGATGGATCAGGCTTTGAAGGTGCAATTGTATCTCTCTGGCAATCCGGTTCACAACCAGCCTCTGCTGTTACCGACGAATCCGGAAATGTAAGCATAGACCACAGCTTTACCGGCACAGTAAAACTAACTGTTTCCGGTTTTAACCTTGCAAGTTATTCTGAAGATCATGTGGTTGCCGTACCAGACCCTCCGGTTGCTGATTTTGAAGCAGATCAGACAAGCATCACCGCCGGAGAAAGCGTGCAGTTCACTGACCTGTCAACAAACTATCCATCCACATGGTCATGGACATTTGAGGGTGGTACTCCTGAAACGTCTTCTGAACAAAATCCGGTAGTTACATACAACACCGCAGGAACCTATGATGTGACACTTTATGCAGAAAACTCGGCAGGCGATGATACTGAAATAAAAACAGGGTATATTACTGTTGATCCGGTGACAGATCCTCCGGTAACAGATTTTATTGCCGATCAAACGGTGATCAACATTGGTGAAACGGTAAATTTCACTGATCTGTCAACCAATCTGCCGGATTCCTGGGAATGGAATTTCGAAGGCGGCACACCTGCGACAAGTACAGACCAAAATCCATCGGTAACATACGATACACCAGGCACCTATGATGTAAGCCTGGAAGCAGGCAATAGCTACGGAGCTGACACTGAAACCAAATCCGGATACATCACTGTGGAACTGCCGGATTATTGTGATGCCGGATCAAATAGTACAACCTATGAATACCTTTCAAATGTTGTGCTTGGAACCATTGACAACGATTCTGACCAAACATCCTATTCTGATTTTACAGCTATGACAACCGACGCCGCTCCCGGTGATGACCTTGCATTCACGGCAACCATCAGCAATGCTTATTCTTCTGATCATGTGCTTGTGTGGGCTGACTGGAACCGCGATGGCGATTTTCAGGATGCTGATGAGAGCCTCTTTACTTCTGAAGAAGGTGAAGGCCCGTTTTCAACAACAATCACAGTGCCTGCATCTGCTACACCCGGCCCGGTAAGGGTACGCGTACGTCTTGAAGACAATGGAAGTAGTCCGGTGAATGATCCTTGCGGCAATTCAGGTTATGGTGAAGTGGAAGATTACACCATACAAATCATTGATGATACAGAACCACCGGTCGCCGACTTTTCCGGTACACCTACAAGCATTATGGAAGGTGAATCTGTCGCCTTTACTGATTTATCGGACCATCCCGAATCATGGAGCTGGGATTTCGGTGATGGTGGTGAATCCAACGAAGAAAATCCTGTTTATACCTATTCTACAGCAGGAACTTATACAGTAGAGCTTACAGTTACAAACACTGAAGGTACAGATACCGAAACAAAAGTTGATTATATTACAGTGGATGCCAATACCAATCCGCCAACTGCAGATTTTGAGGCAGATCAGACAAGCATCAATACCGGTGCTACAGTGAATTTTACCGATCTGTCAACCAACAATCCGGATAGCTGGGAATGGTCTTTTGAGGGCGGAACACCGAATCTGAGTACTGATCAAAATCCATCCGTGACTTACGATATTCCCGGTACTTATACTGTAAGCCTTACAGCAACAAATGATTACGGCGACAGCACGGAAAGCAAAACAGATTATATTACGGTAACAGCTGCCGGTTTTTCTATGGATTTTGAAGATTGTGCTGATTATTCTGCAGATTTCTCACCATGGTCAGTTTACGATGGTGATGGACAGACAACTTATGGTAGTGGTGATTGCGATTTCCCCGGAGAAAATGATACCATGTCTTTCATGGCATTCAATCCAGTGGATGCCGGGTTTGACCTGGCTGATGCACACGGTGGTGATCGTGTTGGTATGGCAATTTGCCCCGATGACGGAAGTGCCAGCGATGACTGGTTGATATCCAGTCAGTTAAGCCTTGGAGATAACTCCTCCTTTTCACTTTGGGCTCTTAGTCCTAAACCGGGAACCTGGGGTAACGATGAATATGAAGTCCTTGTATCTACAGCAACCAATGATCCGGCAGATTTTACAGTCATCTCAGGGGCAGATCCTGTTGAGGCTCCGGATACCTGGACAGAGCATACCTACGACTTGTCAGCTTATGATAACCAGGATATTTACCTGGCTGTGCGTCACGTATCTGCGGATAAATTTATGCTATGGATTGATGATATGGTGATAAATACCGACTGGGCAGTGCCCTTTACGGCTGATTTTGTCGCTGATAATACCGATATAGCTGTCAATGAAACAGTGAGTTTTACAGATCTTTCTTCGGATTCTGCCACCAGCTGGAGCTGGGATTTCGGCGATGGAAGTACTTCCACAGAGGAAAACCCAACACATACTTATACGGCAGCAGGTGTGTATGCAGTTGAATTAACCGCTTCGGACGGAAGCCAGTCTGATACCGAAACGAAAGTTGATTATATTACCGTGACAGAGCAAGAGCCTGTGGCAGACTTTACTGCATCACCTATCGAATCATGTGACGGAACAGTGCAGTTTACAGATGCTTCATCCCACGCCGAAAGCTGGAACTGGGATTTTGATGATGGAAATACTTCTACCGATGAAAATCCTGAACATACCTTTGCTGATAACGGAACCTATACGGTAAGCCTCACAGTGACCAATTATGCAGGTAGCGATACAGATACTATGACTATTACCGTGGATATGCCTGATGCAAGCATAACACCGCTGAGTACAGTTTGTGAAACCGATGATCCGGTAAGTCTGTCCGCTGCAACCGATGGTGGAAGCTGGAGTGGTACCGGTGTCAGTGGTGATGAGTTTGATCCTGCACTGGCCGGCCCGGGTACTCATACCATCAGTTATGAAGTCAGTATCGGAACCTGCACGGATTATGATACAGAAACAATTACCGTTGATACAATGCCCGATGCTACCATTATTGACCCCGGAACATTTTGTACCGGGGATGCAACTGTAACCCTTTCTGCTGTAGATGAGGGCGGAACCTGGAGTGGTACCGGAGTTACCGGTGATCAGTTCGATCCTGTTTCTGCAGGTGTTGGTACACATACAATTACATATGAAATCACCAATGGGGCATGTACGGCTACCGATCAGATTGAGCTGTATGTTTCTGATCAATTTGATGCTACTATTGATCCCGTTTCAGCACTTTGCAATACAGATGCCCCCGTTGAGCTGACAGCCGCCGACGAGGGAGGTACCTGGAGTGGAACGGGTGTCAGTAACGGAAATTTTGATCCCGATCTTGCAGGGCCGGGTGATCACGAAGTCTCTTATCTTATTTCAGGATCCTGCGGTGATTCGGATATGATTACCATTCATGTTGATTCCATGCCTGATGCTACAATTGATACGCTTGCATCACTTTGTGAAGGCGATGACCCGGTAACACTCACCGCCGCTACAGAAGGCGGCACATGGTCTGGTAATGGCGTATCAGGAGATCAGTTTGATCCCCAGGAGGCCGGTGCCGGAACACACAATATTGTGTACGAAATAAGCAATGGAGCATGTACAACATTTGAAAGCATAGATATTGTTGTGGATCTTGAACCTGATGCAAGCATTGATGATCCCGGATCTTTCTGTCTCAGTGACGAGTCCTATACCCTCACTGCCGCAACTTCCGGCGGTACATGGAGCGGACCCGGTGTGAGTGAAAATCTGTTTGATCCTCAGGCTGCCGGTACAGGAACACATACAATATCTTATGAAGTGCAGAACGGAAATTGTACTGCCTCTGATGTGATTGAAATTGTGGTAGGAGAAACACCAACGGTTGATCTTGATATCGTTCATGCCACTTCTGCTACGGCTGAAGATGGAAGTGCCAGTGCTACAGTAAGCGGCGGACTTGAGCCGTACACCTTCAACTGGTCAACGGGTTCTACCGAAAGCTATGAAGAAAACCTGGCTCCCGGACTGTATTCCCTTGTTGTCTTTGATGCCGCAGGTTGCTCTGTAACAGTGCCTGTTGAAATTGATTATCCTGATATGCTGAGCGATGAAACTTCCCTGTGTCTGGTTTATCCCAATCCGGCAGACCAAAAGGTTTTTATCGAAATGAAAGGCTTGCAGGCTGATAAAATCGAATTGGTAAATGCACTGGGACAAACCTTGCGGGAAGTTCATGTGCAGTCTGATCTGGAATATCTTGAGTTAAGTGATATCCAGACAGGGGTCTACTTTCTGCGAATCCATAGCGGAGATACGCAACGTATGCATAAAGTTCTGATTCAACACTAAAAAAAAATACCTGTCTTCACAGAAAAGGCTGTCATTTGGCAGCCTTTTTCTTTGTAATTCATAAAATAATTATTGAATAGCTTTTCTCATTCCATAAAAAGTTCCTGCTCTTTTTGAATGCAGGTTTTTTTAGTCAGGCTAAAACTTTATCTGTCGTTTAACGTTGTGTTGAATAAAGTGTAAACCCAAAATTATCTATGAAAAAATTAAATGATGAGCCAAAAAATCCTTTATTTAGCGAAACACAAAAAACAACAAACCTGTGGATTGTTCTCCTCATTGCTGTCTTGCTTCTGATCAGCATTTGGGCTATTGTCCAGCAAAACATTATGGACAAGCCGTTTGGCAACAACCCGGCACCGGACTGGCTTATCTGGCTAATGCCGGTCATTCCGCTGCTTCTCCTCCTGATCTTTATGCGGACCAAGATGATTACCTTTATTGACAAGAATGGTATCTGGTTTAAATATCTTCCTTTTCATGCAAAATATCGTTTTTATCCCTGGAATGAAATTATTTCAGCCTATATCAGGGAGTATAAACCAGTGAAAGAATTTGCCGGCTATGGCATTCGACGCATATCCCCGAAAGGTACCATTGCTTATTCAGTTAAGAAAAATACCGGCTTACAACTGAGCTTGCAATCAGGAAAACGCTTGTTGATTGGGACAAGCAAGCCTGATGATATTCAGAACACTTTGGAAAAACTGGACAAAGCCTGAATTTCTTAAAACTAAGGTGTAACAGAAAGCAAAAAATCCATTCAAGCTGTGCATATCAAATCTGATAAATCCGGCTTGAATGGATTTTTTTGCTTTGTCATCCGGCCAATGACCTGTGGATGATTAAACGTTTATTCGTCTGAGCCTGACATGTCTTCATCAACCACAATAATGAAATCAGCTTTACCTTCATTGGATTCTTCCAGTTCGGAAACATCTTCCTGCACTACGGTTGTAATTGATGTTTTATCCAGCCCGTCTTTATAATGCATCAGGTACCAAATGATACCTCCATTGTGTTCTGAATGAAATGCACCGTTAAAATGAAGCATATGCTCACCTTCATCAATAGCATTGGCAATGGTGTATGCCATGGTGGCATCTTTCAGAGCCTGAGCTTTGGGGAAATTCGGGTTGGGTTTTTGCATCGGACCCATCTGATCCATATCTTTCATTTTCTGGTAGGTGCGTACGGATGGATCGTAAGGTATGGGCAGGGGGGGCAGAAGTTTTTTAGCAGATTCGCCCATATCATCCAGCGCTTCAAGCCCATTGTTGAAAACAATTGATGCATACCTGCGGGGAACATTTGTGGCTACAAATCTTATCTCATTTTCTGCAGCAAAATCCACAAGTTTTCTGTAATCTGACTTGTAATTTGGCCAGAAATGGGTTGCCTCTTCAAATTTTTCCCGGGGAATCACTCCGCTGGTGTATTCGTCAAGCACCAACTGCTGGTCACGCTCAAACATTTCTGCACCCAGTATCAAATCTTCACCATGATATTCATACAAGGCTTTGGCAACTTCATATTCCATCCAGTGTGAAACCGGGTTGCCATGCAACTCACCAAAAAATGTAATATCAGATTTTGAAATTTCCTCAAGCATCTCACCAAAAGGTACAGGGTCCCCGCTTTCATTATACAGCTTGTATGCCGGTGAATCCTGCGCTGACAGTATTAGCGGCAATGTGGAGATAATCAATCCTAAAATCAGTTTTTTAATCATAATCATTCTTTTTTGTTTTATTATACTAAATTATTAACTTAGTTTCGTAATACAAGCCCCATTGTCTATGAAAAGAACTTGTAAGGAGTGTGGAGAATCCTTTTTTGGCAGAGCAGATAAAAAATTCTGCAGTGACCAATGCCGGAATTCCTACAACAACAGTTTACGCAAAGATTATAACAACATGATGCGTAACATCAACAATATTTTGCGTAAAAATCGTCGCATACTACATAAGTATAACCCACATGGTAAGGCAAAAGTTCAGAAAAAAACGCTTCTGGATGCAGGATTTGATTTTGACTACCTGACCAATGTCTATCAAACCCAAAAAGGCCATGTCTATAAATTCTGTTACGATCAGGGATATCTCGAGCTTGATGATAACCTGATAACCATTGTGGAACGCAAAGAATATGTATGATTTTGTTTATCCGGGCGCCCGCCTGCCGAAAAGTCAGGCGCGGTGTACCTGCCAGCCGGAGTAATATTTTATAAGGTAGGCAGGCTGGCGGCTGTTAGCTGTCTGCTGCTCTGTGGCTGCTGATTCGCTGCCTGCAG
>JBKGYK010000060.1:0-20781 GCA_046546095.1 Bacteroidales bacterium | reverse complement strand
TTTTCTCATTCTTTGTTTTTTTGTTCCTGTTTTTCATTTCTTTTGGGCTTGCCGCCTGCCTGGGTGGCTATGCCCGGTTTTTTTGTTTCCCTCATGCACTTTCATATATTTTCTCTGTAAATTTGGGGATTAAATGTTTAAAAAGCAAAGATTTTTTAATAAAAGCGGGGTTTTTGTACGGTAGCAGCACAAATTTGCTTAAGATCAGCGGATACTGCCTGTGCTTGCAGAGATTTTACCGGCAGGCGGTTTCAGGCGGGCACAAAAAAAAAGGCACCCATAAAGGATGCCCTTTTACTATATATCAATGATTGTATCTGCTTTATGCTTCTTCGCCGCCTTCGGCACGCATCTTCATGATGTCGCGGTCGAACATGTACAGGTTTTTGTCTCCCAGCATGTTAAGTTTGTCAATGATTTCCTGAACGGATGACTCTTCTTCCATCTGCTCGTCTACAAACCACTGTATCCAGCGCAGGCTGGCGTAATCGTTTTCTTTTTCAATCACCGGAATGATGGAATGAATGCTTTCGGTTACGTACTTCTCATGCTCCAGCACCTGGTCGAACATCTGTTTGATTGACTTCCATTCTGCCGGTGGCTGTTCAAATGCGGGAATAATTGCTTTACCACCACGCTCGTTTACATAACCAATAATTTTGAGCATGTGTTCGGTTTCTTCCTGAGCCTGAGCATACAGCCACTGAGTGATGCCATCGTATCCTTCGGTTTCCGCCCATGATGCCATGGCCAGATAGAGATTGGCCGAATAGCCTTCTTTTTGGATTTGCTCATTCAGTGCATCGATAATCGGTCTCTTTAACATAACTTTCTTTTTTTTTTGTGCTTATTAAACGTTAAAACTTTCTTTCTAACAGCTAAAGATAACATTTTGTTGAGTTTCTGCAAGCATTTTTTTGCAGGCGAAATGCCATCCGTAAAGTTAAGCATCAGTCTATCCGCACAATCCGGTTGTTAGAAATTTAACAAAACTGCAACAGCTTTTACAGGAACGTTAAGAGATTTTTGGGCATGGATGAGCTTATTTTGAAAAAGATATTCAACCAAAACTCATTATTATGAAAAACTCATTACTCATCATCAGCTTGTTCATCCTTAGTACCGGCATTGGCTCCGCTCAGGTGGCGGATTATGCCATGGAAATCATGACAGAACTCTCAGACACAGCATATCACGGAAGAGGGTATTACGAACAGGGCGACCTCAAGGCTGCCCGCTATATTGCAGGAGAATATAAAAACCATGGTTTACAGGCCATGGACAATGACTGGTTTCAGCATTTTACTTTTCCTGTGAATACCTTTCAGGCTGATGCCAGTCTGAAAATAAACGGGAAAGCAATGCAAGCCGGAGAAGACTTTGTATTGCGCAGCTTTTCCGGCAGTGCACAGGGCGTTTTTGACATCTACATGGTGGATACTGTGGATTTTGATGAAGCGGAGGTCATTGCTGAGCTGGAAAATCTGAGTGAAAAGCAATTGCCTGTCTGTGATTATGAATTTGCAAGGCAACATAAGGATTTTTACCGCAAAATGATTGCAGTCAAATCCGGCGCCTGCCTGATGTTGTGGGATGAGCCACTGAGATATTACAAAGCCTACTCTGACCGCGTATATCCTTCCTGTATCGCGTGGATAAGCTATGACAGCTGGCCGGACAATGCCAAAACTGCCGAACTTGACATTGATAATCACATGATAAAAGCCCACGATTCGCAAAATGTGATTGGCTGTATTGAAGGAAAAACAAATCCTGATGATTGGATCGTTTTCACTGCTCATTATGATCATCTTGGAATGATGGGCAGCGAAACATTTTTCCCGGGTGCCAATGACAATGCCAGTGGTGTTGCCATGTTGCTGAATCTGGCAAAACACTACGGAAACAATCCCCCGGAAAAATCACTGGCTTTCATATGTGTAGCCGGGGAAGAATGCGGTCTACTGGGCTCAGAATTTTATGTAAAAAATCCGGCATTCCCGCTCGAAGATATTGAACTGCTCATCAATCTGGACATGGTGGCAGACAATGGTGACAGTCTGTATGTTCAGTGCAACAAACCTGCAGAACCGCATTTCAATTCAATGAAAACACAGGCACTACGCGAATCCTGGTTCAGTGGCTTTAAGCAGGACAGCATCTCTCCCCACTCCGACCATTTTCCTTTTGTTGAAAAAGATGTACCTGCGATATTCTTCAGCATTCACGGTGAATTCAGAAATCACTACCATACCCCCCTGGATAATATGGCACATGTAAGCACAGAGAAATTTATTCACTTGTATCAGATAATCAGAGAATACATTGATTCATAAGACAGTCTTACCTCTCCACGGGTATTCCGAGGCAGGGAAAACACAGCTGTTTATCCGAAACCCGGGTGTTTTCCCTGATTGATATTGCTGAGGTCGTTCAGACATTCCTGACAACAATCATCCAATAAAGCCGGTAGGATGAGATGGTCGAAATTATTATTGATTATATTTGCAGCCTGCCTGTCAGTCGGGCAAAAAAAATAAGGCAAGCTGACACAGGCTGAAGAATGTCAAATCCGGATAAGCCTTTTTGATATGGACTTAGAACAATATTTTGAAAAATTCAGGCAGAATACCATTGGTCATCACAAACGGATTCAGACCCCGAATGGTGAGAAGGAAATGATTTATGCCGACTGGGTTGCAAGCGGCAGGCTGTACAAGCCAATAGAAGACCGTATTTCACAAACCATTGGTCCGTATGTTGGCAATACACATACAGAAACGAGCGAAACCGGCACGCTGATGACCAAGGCATATCACCATGCCCATAAGCTGATCAAGGAACATGTCAATGCCTGTGAGACAGATGTTATCATTACTTCCGGATTCGGGATGACTGCTGTTGTAAATAAGCTGCAGCGGATGCTGGGCTTGAAATTCTGCGGTACCATATCGAAACGCACCTGTTTGCAGGAATCAGAAAAGCCTGTTGTTTTCATCACCCATATGGAACACCATTCCAATCACACTTCATGGTATGAGACCATTGCTGATGTTGTACAGTTGGAATTTGACGATGATTTACTGGTAGATCCGGAATCGTTGCGGCGGGAGCTGGAAAGATATAAAAACCGAAAGGTAAAGATTGGTTCTTTCACTGCCTGCTCCAATGTAACAGGGATTTCCACGCCTTACCACAAGCTGGCCAAAATCATGCATGAATACGGAGGCTGGTGCTTTGTTGATTTTGCTGCTTCAGCCCCTTATGTTGATATAGACATGCATCCGGGGGATGATCCGGAGAAAAAACTGGATGCAGTTATGTTTTCTCCGCATAAATTTCTGGGAGGACCCGGTACTTCAGGAGTTTTGGTTTTTGATCAGCGCTTATATAAAAATGTTACGCCGGACAATCCCGGAGGTGGCACAGTTGACTGGACAAATCCCTGGGGTGAATTCAAGTACATTGATGATATTGAAGCCCGTGAGGACGGTGGCACGCCGGGTTTTCTCCAGGCAATCAGGACAGCCTTGTGCATTGAAGTAAAAAATCAGATGGGCACAGATAACATCAGGGCCAGGGAAGATGAACTGGTGAGGATGGCTTTTGAAGGCATGAATGACATTCCCGACCTGCATATTCTGGCAGATAATATTACTGACAGGCTGGGTATTATCTCATTCTATATTGAGGACATTCATTACAATCTGCTTGTGAGGTTGTTAAATGACCGCTACGGTGTACAGGTTCGTGGTGGTTGCGCCTGTGCAGGTACATACGGGCATTATTTGCTGGATGTTTCCTGGGAGCAATCCCATCGCATTACGCAGATGATCAATTCAGGAGATCTTTCACAAAAGCCCGGGTGGGTAAGGCTTTCCCTGCATCCGGCTATGACAAATGCAGAACTGCAGCTCATCATCAAGGCCTTGCAAAGCATCAGAGAACATCATGCTGACTGGGCTCAAGACTATTGGTACGATAAATATTCCAATGAATTTTACCACAAATCCATCAAAAAAGATGAGGTAGAAAGAGTCAAGCCCTGGTTTTCACTTGATTAAGATCCATCAGGCTATTTTGTTCGTGTTTATCAGAGATTGTCGCCATCAAACAAGTCATCAGAAAAACCTTCGTTGATCTCCACTTTTTCGATGCGTGTTTCAGTTTGCATTCCTTCATCTTCCAGCATACCTGAGGCCTCACCCATGCGCTCTTCCATCATTTCACGCTCCTCGGGTGACATATTATTCATGGCTTTTTTCATTTCATCGGATTTCTTTTTTCCTTCAGGTGTCTTTTTAAAAGATGTGGAACTCACTGTTTGATAAGCGATAAACATTCCGCTGACTTTACGAAAATCCGAATTTTTCACCTCAATTCTGGCCTTGCTAAACATGCCACCTGCATCACCTTGTCCCATATCTTCTGTTTCGAGAACCATTTTAGGAATGACCCAGCGTTTATCGTCAACATATAAGTGAACATCTACTTCAGCATCCTGCATATCCATTTGCTCATTTTCCTCATCTGAGCCGGATGCATTCGTGATGCCAGCGACATCCTCCATCGGAACATTTTCAGCCACCAGTACATGACATTTCACACCATCAACATCTACTTCCCCCTGATATTCACAATCCAGGTTCTGCAGGCTTTGATAGAAGTGCAAAGGATTGATGTTTTTATCCTCTGTTTTCTCAACTTGTCCGGTCATGGGATTCCTGGTGTAATAGGTTTCTCCGTCAAAAACCGAAATCTGTTTCTGACCATTGACATTTCTTTCTTCCCGCCATTTGTAAACTGTTTTTCCGTCTTTTTCCTCCCATTTCTCATAAGAGACAGCATCATCTTTGATGATTTTCATTTCCGTGATGCCTTCACGTTGTTTTTTGTGATTTTCAATCAGTTTTTCAAGAATATCATCCCCTTTGTCATTGCTCCCTGACAGCACCAATGGCGCAGCCGTCAGCAAAGCAATCATCAAATACAAATTGCGCATTTTCATCATATATACCTCCTGTTTGTTTGGTTAGTTTCAAAATGATTCAGTGAAAGCAAGATACAAAAAAGATTGCATTTTAACAAATAATATTCCACAAACAAGGGAGAACTCAGCCCTCATGTTAAGGCAGGACTTACATTTCATTAAGGCATTCCCTTAGGCCGGTCTGCCAGTGGGGTATGATAAAATGGAAATCTTTTTCAAAAGCTGTTTTGTCCAGAACGGAGTAATGGGGTCTTTTTGCACTTGTTGGAAAGGATTCACTGCCAACGGGATGAATATGACAATCCAGGCTGTTTTCATACATAATCTGCCATGCAAAATCGTACCACGAGCAGACTCCCTGATTGGAAAAGTGGTAAATTCCGCCCAGCCAGACACCGGATTTCACCCATCGGGAAATAATATGAAGAATGCCATTGGCCAGATGACCTGCCCAGGTAGGAGAACCAAGCTGATCCTGCACCACCTTCAACTGTTCCTTTTCACTGCCCAGGCGGAGCATGGTTTTCAGGAAATTTTTGCCATAGGGGGAATACAACCATGATGTACGCAGGATGAGAGCATCATTGAGAGCAGCCAGCAGCCGCTGCTCACCTTCCCGTTTGCTGCGGCCATAAACAGTCACCGGTGCAGTGCTTTGGGTTTCTGTATAAGGTGTATTTGCTTTCCCGTCAAAAACATAGTCAGTGCTGATATGAACCAGGCGAATGCCTTTTTCTGCAGCCAGGCTGCCAAGCATTTCAGGCACATCAGCATTCAGCCGCATGGCGTTTTGTTCATCGCTTTCGGCCTGATCAACGGCGGTATATGCTGCACAATTGATGATGACATCAGGCTGATATTCTTTGAGATATTGCTCAACTGCTTCTGTATCCAGCAGATCCAGGTCTTCCACATCTGTAAAAGAAACATCAAAATCAGGGTAATCACTGATGATATCCTGCAGACTTTGTCCCAGCTGGCCTTCGGCTCCAGTAACGAGAATTCTTTTCATTGCATATAAATTTAGTAACAAATGTAATAAAAAGGATGTTTGTATTAAAGACAAAGCAGGGCTTTTTCAGGAAAGCTGCTCAAACCATAGCTTTCCTGCTACAGAAAAAAGTAAAGGAGCAAAACCAGTCGATTATACTCCCGGAGGATAATGACTCCGGCATTCACACGCAGGACCTTAAGCATGCGAAAGCCAAGTCCGGTGTAAACGGGCAACCTGATACCGGGTGTAACAAATTCATTGCCTGAAGCATCTTGCACGGGTTGCACCAGCACACCGATGGAGTAAGCGAAAGAATCGAAAAGCTTCATTTTGGATGCAAAATAGCTTTTGTTTTTAAAGGGGATTGTCAGTCCGGCTCCAAACGTCAGATTTGTGTTGTTGATGGTTGCATCATTGAAACTTGCGCTTTTATTCCATGCGTACATACCCACATTCACAGGAAGGGTAAAAGGTTCCTTATCAGCAGATACGGATTTGACCTTTGCCAGTCTGTACTGTTGCACAAGATTGTTATTCAGGTAAGGTCTGAGTTCCGACATGCACAAACCAACAAGATGATCCACTTTATCATCAATCAGTTTCCGGACTGCCTCACTATTTTTTTCTTCCTCGCTATGTCTGAAAAATGCTTTAAAGCGAAAATCACTTTGTTTTTTGAGTTCATCCAAAACACGTTGTGAAGGTGCTTAATGTTCCTGCCCCATTTTTGATTCATGGTATTTCAGTGCTGCCTCCATCAGGGCTTTCAACTCTTTGAAAACGGTTTTCGGTCCGTTCCCGGCAACACGTTTCCCGTCATAATAAATATTGTTTTGCAGGTAATAGCGGATACGTTTTTCCGGATATGATACGGAAAATGTACTCTAAGCATCAGCCGGAAACTTCGGCATCGCCTTTTATCAGCTTAAGTTGCAGGCGATCTCTTTCCACATCCACACTGAGCACTTCAACAATCACATGCTGGTGAAGGCTGACAATATCGGCCGGATTGGACACAAAGCGATCGGCCAGGTTGGAAATATGAATCAGTCCGTTTTGTTTTATCCCCACATCCACAAAAGCACCAAAGCGGGTTACATTGGTAACGATGCCGGGCAGTTTCATGCCGGGTTGTATATCTTCAATTTTACGGATGGCCTCCGAGAAGGTAAACACTTTGATGGGAGGTCTGGGATCCAGTCCCGGCTTTGCCAGTTCACTGGTTATATCCCTGAGGCTGGGTAAACCGGTTTCTCCCTGCACATACTTATGCAGGGGGATGCTGTTGATCAGTGCTTTGTTGCCGATCAGCTCATCCACGGAGACATTCAGGTCTCTGGCCATGCTCTGTACCACTGGATAGGATTCCGGATGTACAGCCGAATCATCCAGGGGCTGAACGGAATCTTTCACACGCAAAAAACCGGCTGCCTGCTGATAAGCTTTATCGCCCATCAGTTTGACTTTTTTCAATTCTTTTCGTTCGGTAAAACGTCCGTTTTCACTGCGGTAATCCACAATGTTCTGTGCCAGTTTGGGTCCGAGACCTGAAACGTGGGTCAACAGGTGACGACTGGCCGTATTCAGATCCACCCCAACAGCATTCACGCAGGATTCAACCACCCTGTCGAGGCTTTCCTGCAACTTTTTCTGGTCCACATCATGCTGATACTGCCCCACACCGATGGATTTGGGATCAATTTTCACCAGCTCTGCCAGCGGGTCGATCAGACGGCGGCCAATGCTGACAGCGCCTCTGACGGTGACATCATACTGAGGAAATTCTTCGCGAGCCGTAGCTGATGCGGAATATACTGAAGCCCCATTTTCACTTACCATGAATACAGACACATCGCGCTTGTACTGTATGCTTTTCACAAAAGCTTCTGTTTCACGACTGGCTGTACCGTTTCCCACGGCGATGGCATCAATTTTAAACATTTCCACCAGACTGGAAACTTTCTTTTTGGCTTGCTTTCGCTCATTTCGTGGCGGATGCGGATAAATGGTTTCATTGTGCAACAAATCGCCCTGTTCATTGAGGCAAACGAGTTTGCAGCCGGTTCGGTACCCCGGATCAAGAGCCAGCACAGCCTTTTTTCCCAGGGGTGGTGCCATTAACAATTGCCTGAGGTTTTCTGCAAATACGCGTATGGATTCCTCATCTGCCTTTTCCTTAAACAGATTTTTCATTTCTGTTTCCATGGCAGGCTGAAGCAGACGTTTATAACTGTCTTCAAGGGCAATTTCAACCTGTTCTGCCGAAGCGTTTCTGCTGTTCAGGTATTGCCCCTGTAGTATCCTGAGGGCATCCTCATCTGTCTCAGGTTTAACATGCAGCTTCAGGAACCCCTCTGTTTCTCCCCTGCGCATGGCAAGCAAGCGATGAGCCGGACAACGCTTTATTGGTTCGGAAAAATCATAATAATCCCGGTATTTTCCGGCTTCTTCGGGGTTTTCTTCAGTTTTTTTCTTAACTCTCTTTGATATAAGCAAGGCATCCTGCACAAATTTACGACGCAGGCTGTTGCGTGTACGCTGATTTTCGCTCACCCATTCCGCGATAATATCCCGTGCACCCTGCAAAGCATCCTCGGGGGAGTCCACTCCTTCATTGACAAAATTCAATGCCTTAATTTCCGGTTCTGCCTCCCGTTGCGCCATCAGGATTTTGGCCAGAGGCTCCAGGCCTTTTTCACGGGCCATGGTGGCACGTGTACGTTTTTTTGGTTTATATGGCAGATAAATATCCTCCAGATCAGTCATGCTCTCAGAGGCGAGTAATTTACTCTTCAGCTCCTCTGTGAGCAAATCCCGCTCGTCCAGAGATTTGATTATGCTCTGCCGGCGCTTTTCCAGTTCTTTGAAATAATCCAGTTTACTTTTTACATCAGTAACCTGTACTTCATCCAGACTGCCTGTGCGCTCTTTGCGGTAGCGACTGATGAAAGGGATGGTTGCACCTTCATCCAGCAAGCTGACACAAGCCTGAACCTGACTGGCTTTCAGGCCTAAGGCAAGTGCAATTTTTCCTGTTATCGTATTGTTCATTGTTCAAGCATTTAGTACAAACCGCAGAAACTGTATCAATGTCCGGTTTTGTGAAGGCTAAAAATACGTTTTTACCGGAGATCTGACAAATTGTTGAAAATGGATAAAGACAAGGCAGATGCAAAACGAAAACAGCCGCAACAAATAATACATTTTTCTGCAATGATCCAGAGATTTTTTCAGTCAAATCAAACAGTTCTGTCAAATAATTGTTAAGCTTTGCATTCTGATTCAAAATTTTTACAAATAGATATTACTTTAGCAAAAAAACAGGAAGCATATGTTTGGATTTTGGTTTATGGTATTTGCGGCATTATTTTCGGTGGTAAACCCGTTTGGAACATTGCCTGTATTTATCAGCATTACGCAATATGACACAAAAAGAGACCGCAACAAGACAGCCTTGCGTGCCAGCATATTTATGATTGTCATTTTACTGATTTTTTTCCTTGTCGGCACTTACATCATGAACTTTTTTGGTATCAGCATCAGTTCTCTGCGGATTACCGGCGGTATCATCATCGGGAGCTCCGGATTTGCATTGCTGACAGGCAATTTTTCAAAACATAAAGGGATGAATAAGAAAGTAGAAGCAGATGCCATTGCGAAGGACGATTCTTCCATCTCTCCACTGGCCATACCAATGCTGGCAGGTCCGGGAGCTATTTCTCTTTTAATTTCCTATAGCAATCAGTATCCAGCCTGGGATTATTATCTTATCATTATCAGCGCCATACTTTTTACCGGTTTTCTGACCTATCTTATATTGCGTTCTGCCCAGATCATCAATAAGCGCCTGGGTGCTACCGGTCTCAGCTCTCTGAGTCGTCTGATTGGTTTCATTGTTATTGCCATCGGGGTGGAATACATCATATCGGCAGTTTACGAGATTGCAGACAAATTATAAGTTTCACTTTTTCGCTTTTATACCGATCTTATCCAATTGGCAAGTATTTGTATCCCATGGCTGCTCATGTAGGATTCCGGATGAAACTGCAGGCCTGTCCAGGGATATTTTTCATGCCTGATTGCCATAACAATGTTCTCATCAGAAGATGCAAGGAGGGAAAATTGCTGCGGCAGCCTGCTGATATGCCATGAATGGTATAATCCGATGGTAGTTTCGGCAGGGAGATCAGCAAACAGCACATCAGTCATTGGAAAATTGATCCGGCGTTTCTGTCCGTGCACCACAGCAGGCAGATGAGCCAGGCTGCCACCACAATACAGAGCCATGAGCTGATGCCCCATACAGACACCAAGCACCGGTTTTTCCCGCAAAACCGGCATCAGGACAAAGATTCCGGGATACTCATGCGGGAGGCCCGGCCCCGGAGAGAGTACGAAACAATCATACAGTGACAAGTCCGCCGGCCTAATTCTGTCATAAGGAATGACAGTGACCCGGCACAGGCCTGTTTGTTCAAGACTTTGTGCAAGCTTGTGCGTAAATGAATCGTAACAATCTATGAGCAAACAATTTTTCATCCTATATTTGAGGCTGACAATACAAACACAAAAGTACAGATTTTCATGGAAGTGCTTAGCAAAAACACCGCACAAAAAACGATGAATAAACTGGGGGCTGCCGGGGAAGCTTTCCTGTCCATCATTTCCTACAGACAGGAGCAAAATTATGTCATTCCTTTGTCAGACATTAATCCGGCTTTATGCAAAATGCACTTTCCCGGTATGCCTGAAAATATTTCAGGCAAGGGTAACAGCGGTTTTCAGTTTGATTTCACTGCACCCGGATTTGAAACCTATCAAAAGGTTTTCAATCAGGTAATGAGACACATCAGGCGTGGAGATACTTATCTATGCAATCTGACTTTTGAGACAGCTGTTCAGACGGACCTATCCATTGAAAGCATTTTCCAGGTATCAAAATCACCATACAAGCTGTGGTTAAAGGACAAGCTGGTTTGTTTTTCTCCCGAGTGTTTTGTCAGAATTTCCGGAAACCGCATCTCAACCTATCCAATGAAAGGCACCATAGATGCAGATATTCCCGGTGCAGCAGACATCCTGTTAACAGACCCCAAAGAAAAAGCGGAACACTATACCATCACAGATTTGTTGCGAAACGATTTAAGCATGATATCATCCGATGTTGAAGTAAGCCGCTACCGTTACGTTGAAAGCATACAAACCAGTCGCAACAGGCTTTTACAAACCAGCACAGAAATTGCGGGTTATTTGTCTGATGGCTGGCAGCAGGTCTGTGGAGACATCCTGTTCACCTTGCTTCCGGCGGGCAGTGTCACCGGAGCTCCCAAGAAAAAGACAACAGAAATTACGGATAAACTGGAATCTCACGACCGCGGATTTTATACCGGTGTATGTGCTTATTTTGATGGCAGGAATCTGGACAGTTTTGTGATGATCCGGATGATTACCGAGCGTGATGGCAAGCTGTTTTATAAAAGCGGAGGCGGCATCACAAGTTTCAGTGATGCGAAAAAGGAATACGAAGAAATGATACAGAAGATATATGTACCGGTTCATTGAGAGCATACGAATTGAAAACGGAGAGGCCCCGCTCCTGTTTTGGCATCAAAAGCGTCTGACAGCCTGCATGCGGCGCTTTTTTCCGGGAGTCAGCCCGCATTCACTTGAATCGCTTGTTTCCCGCTATCGAGATATCAAACAGCCTCACAAGTTGCGCATAGTTTATGACAGGAGTATCCGGGAAATAAGTTGCACACCATATTATCCCAGAGGGATCAGGAAATTTCATCCTGCGGATGCCGGTGCCATATCATATAACTGGAAATATGCCGACAGAAGTGTTTTTCAGGAAATAAAAAAAGGATATCCTGAGTCGGATGAGCTGATACTTGTAAAAGACGGGCTGGTGACAGACACAAGTTACGCAAACCTGGCATTTTACCGTGGAGGTTATTGGTACACACCTGCCCTTCCCTTGCTCAGGGGCGTAAGGATGGAATATCTGGTTAACAAAGGTATGCTTCATCCACGGGATATTTCTGTTGATGCACTGAGGCATTATGATAAATTTTGTCAGATAAATGCTATGTTGCCAATGGATGAGACAACTCACTATCAGATTTCTTGCATAGAAAAGTAAAACATGCTGGACAACATTGCCAATCTACAAGCCTGATAGACTGGCACCTTTGCGAGTTCCTCCGTGCTTATTTTAAATTAATCTGCATTCAGATATTCAAATCCTGACAAATGTCATGTTTGTGGTTCTGTGTAAAAAATAAATTTAGATTGACTATCAGGATGTTAAGGTAGTCTTAATATGTGAAATTAATAACAATGTTAATTACATAACAACTAAACAAAATAATACCATGACTGATGTAAAGGAATTAATTCAGGGAAAAATTGAGACTATCGGTAACAAGCGGGAAGCATTGATGCCGATACTGCAGGCCATTGTTGAGGAGAAGAATCACCTTGACGAGGAAGATATGGTTTATGTTGCAGAGGCGCTTGATATTTCCACTGCCGATGTGTACGGCACAGCAACATTTTACACATTCCTGGATACTGTACCCAGGGGAAAGTTTGTCATCCGTGTATGCAAAACCATTTCATGCCATATGGCAGGCAAGGATGAAATTATTGACACCTTGAAAGACCAATTGAAGGTAGATGTAGGTGAGACGACTTCAGACAAGCAGTTCACTTTAATGACGGCGAATTGTATGGGTTGGTGTCATAAAGGACCGGTGATGCTGGTAAATGATGACATTTACACTGAGTTGACCAAAGAGAAGGTCATCAAGATCATCGAAGAATACATGGCAAAATAACGTTTAATCAAAATCTCAAAACAAACAGGTATGGATTTTAAGAAATTAAATAAAGTTGACCTTATTTTTGACAAAGAAGGCTGCGATGCATTGGCGGTACTTGATAAAGTACTGGAACGCTCACCGGATGAAATCATTCTTGACATGATAGATTCAGGTTTACGGGGTCGTGGTGGTGCCGGATTCCCGACCGGGTTAAAATGGAAATTTACACGCAGTGAAGATGCGTTTGAAAAGTATGTAATCTGTAATGCTGATGAAGGCGAGCCGGGCACTTTTAAAGACCGTGAAATTCTGGATCAGGTTCCCGGAAAAGTATTTACCGGTATAGCCATTGCAGGATATGCCATTGGGGCAAAAAAAGGCTTCATTTATGTCAGGGCTGAATACCGTTTTATGCGGAGCACCCTGCAAAAGCAGCTTGATGAGTTCAATCAGGCAATGAAAGACAAGGGTTTCGACTTTGACATTGAATTGCGCTGGGGAAGCGGTGCATACATTTGCGGAGAAGAATCTGCATTGTTTGAATCCATGGAAGGCAAACGCGGAGAGCCAAGAAACAAGCCTCCCTATCCTACCAAGGCCGGTTATCTGAACAAGCCCACGGTAATCAACAATGTTGAGACCCTGGTATATGCTACCATGATCAACAAATACGGACCTGAAGGTTTTAAAGAGCTGGGCACCAATGATTCCAGAGGCTCCAAGGTCTTTTCTGTTTCAGGTGACACCCCGAATGCCGGTATATATGAGCTGGAAATGGGTTTGCAGGTCAGTGAATTTGTTAAAGAATTCGGTGACGGAGACACCAAGGCAGTACAGATTGGTGGAGCGGCAGGACTGTGTGTTCCCCGCAAACGATTTGAAGACCAGATCATTGGATACGAAGGCGTACCTACCGGAGGCTCAATGATGCTGTTCAATTCAAGTCGTTCCATGTACAATGTATTGCATGATTATCTGGAATTCTTTGCAGAAGAATCCTGCGGTCAGTGTACACCATGCCGTGTTGGTTGTCAGCAATTGCTCAAAGGAATAGAAGCAGTAAAAAGCGGAGAAAAGAGTCCGGCTTTCCTGGATGATTTGAAATCCCTGGCTGATACCATGAAAACATCATCGAAATGCGGTCTGGGACAATCTGTGGCCAATCCTTTCAGCTCAATTGTTGAAAATTTCAGAGAAGAAATCATTTATTAATCATTTGTGACATTATAAAACTCATTATACCATGGGAAAATTTGAAGTTAATCTTAAGATAAATAATATCCCGGTAACTGTTGAAGAAGGAACAACAATTCTTGACGCTGCTGAAAAACTCAGTTTCAGAATTCCAACCCTTTGTCATCACCCCGATTTATGTATTGCCGGCAACTGCCGTGTATGTGTAGTTGAACAAAAAGGAGCAAGAACACTTCCGGCAGCTTGTGCTACACCCGTAGCTGAAGGCATGGAATTGTTCACCAATTCAGCCAAAGTCCGTATGGCCAGAAAGCATGTTATTGAACTGCTGCTGTCTGAACACCGTTCAGATTGTACGAGCTGTTACAAAAACGGCAAATGTGAACTACAGGAACTTGCCATAGAGTATCGCATCAATGAAGATACTTTCCTGAAACTTGTTGAAGAAAAAGGCTACACCATTGATGATTATTCACCTGCCATCATCAAGGATGACTCAAAATGTATCCGTTGCCAGCGTTGTGTTCGCACCTGTACAGAAATGCAGTCAGTATCTGCCCTTGCTGTTATCAACAAAGGAGAAGACCAGAAGATCGCTACCTTCATGGACAAGCCTATGCATTCCGTGGTTTGTACCAATTGCGGACAATGCGTAACACACTGCCCGACAGGAGCTTTAACTGAGAAGAACTATATTGATCAGGTATGGGATGTCATCAACAATCCCAATATGCACGTGGTTGTTCAAACAGCACCTGCCGTACGTATCGGTCTGGGTGAAGAGCTGGAACTGGCACCGGGCAACCGTGTCACCGGAAAAATGGTAGCAGCCCTGCGTCGTCTTGGTTTTGATTCTGTACTGGATACCGATTTTACTGCCGACCTTACCATTATGGAAGAAGGCACAGAACTTCTGACCAGACTCAAAAAAGCCCTTGTTGACAAGGACGAATCCACAGCCATACCAATGACCACAAGTTGCTCACCCGGCTGGGTAAAATTCATTGAGCACAAATATCCTGAGTATCTTGATAATGTGTCTACGTGCAAGTCACCGCAGCAAATGTTTGGTGCTCTGGCAAAAACCTATTATGCACAGAAAAAAGGACTTAAAGCCGAGCAGGTTGTTTCTGTTTCCGTTATGCCGTGTACGGCCAAGAAATATGAAGCAAATCGTCCGGAAATGCGTGACAGCGGATATCAGGATGTTGATTATGTACTTACTACCAGGGAGTTGGGCGCCATGGTTCGACAGGCGGGTATTGATTTTTCCGCTCTTGAAGATGAAAAATACGACAGCATCATGGGAGAATCCTCAGGTGCGGCGGTTATTTTCGGTGCCACAGGCGGTGTAATGGAAGCTGCCTTGCGTACAGCATATGAGATTGTTACCGGCCGTGAAGTTCCGTTTGACAACCTCAACATCAAACCTGTACGTGGACTTGGAGGTGTTAAAGAAGCCAAAGTAAAGATAGAAAACGTAAAACCGGAATGGGGATTCCTGGAGGGTGCTGAGCTCAGCTGTGCCATTGCGCATGGACTCTCAAACGCCAAAAAACTGATGGATAAGGTAAAAGCCGGAGAAGCTGATTATCATTTCATTGAAGTGATGGCCTGCCCCGGTGGTTGTCTTGGTGGTGGCGGTCAGCCAATACCGGTCAGCGATGTAATCCGTCAGGCGCGTATGGATGCAATTTATGAAGAAGACAGCAGTCTTCCGATTCGCAAATCACACGAAAATCCTGAAGTACAGGCATTGTATGAAGAATTTTTGGGTGAACCACTCGGACACAAATCTCATGAATTGCTGCACACACATTACACAGGACGCAAGAAGTTCTAAACCAAATCAACTATTGTGTGCATTTTGAAGGCTTTCTCAGGTGAGGAAGCCTTCCTTTTTTATTGAAAAGAAAGTGTTTACAGACTGTCGTGGCGGGCAGACAATTCCTGCAGTAATCCGGCCACCCCGGTTTTATCCTGTCCGCCAATGCAGTTAAATTCATTTTTCAGCTCATCCGGAGCATCGTTTACCACAAAGGATTTGCCTCCAAAGCGCAGCATGTCAATATCGTTGTAATCATTGCCGACACACCAGATTTCGTCATGGCTGATGCCGAGTTTGTCAGCCAGGTAAATCAAACCTCCGGCTTTGGACACATGTTTGGGAAAAATCTCTATCCACATGCTGCTGTGATCCAGTGGAGATGTTGTCCGCACTACATTCACCTCAGGAAATTGTGTTCGGAGTTTATCCAGCCAATGCAGTCCGTCATATTCGATCACTACCAGAAGCTGGGATATTCCTGAAAAGCCGGTAGCGGCTTCCAGCGGAAGTGCAAATTCTCTGTATCGTTCAATCCTGCGATGAAAATCCGGGGTTCTGTCTTTTCCCTCATGATAATAGAAATGGTGATTGTCCGGAGCCGGGTGATGTACCATAAAGCTCAACCGGCTTTCTTTGAGGAAATTAATAATTTCCCCTGCCTTGTTAACATCGAGGCTGTTTTTTGCCAGAATATTGCGCTCCGGCCAGTGCATAATTCCCACACCACTGGAAAAAACCAGGTAATCAATTGGCAGCTCTGCCTGCATAACTTCATCGGCTGAAAAAAGGCTTCTTCCGGTGGCAACAACACGGATAATCCCGGATTTTCCCAGTTTTTCCAGTGCAGAAATCTCTGTTTCTCCCACCCGTCCGTTGGTTTGTGCCAGGGTTCCGTCGTAATCCAGTGCTATGATTGCAGGACGATTTTTTGTCATAATCATTAATCAAGTAGTTGGTATGAACTGGATTGTACGGGCCCGTCCAGGGTATGCAACACACGCTCCAGCATAATGCCCTCACGGGGGTCATAATTATGTCCGAAGGTTGCTCTTACGCCGATGTTGATAAAATTCACAGCCCTGTCCAGTGCAATGGGCAGACTGTCACCCTGCAGCAATGCTCCGGTGATGACAGAAGTAAAGGTATCTCCGGTTCCGGGGTATGAAGCAGGCAGGTATTCAATGGAAACTTTCCAGAATCTTTCCGTTCCCTGATGATAGGCAATGGCAGCTGTTTTATTGCCTTTTTCCGGCACAGAAGTGATGATGACAATGTCAGGTCCTTTGTCAGCAAGTCTCAGTACCCATTTTTTCACCTGTTCAAGTGTAATGTCTTCATTGTATGGTTCATCCAGCAAAAAAGCAGCTTCTGTAAGATTTGGTGTGATCACTCCTGCTTTTTCAATGAGCCGGCGCATTTCAACCACAAGTTCATCAGTAAATGTAGTATAAAGCTTTCCATTATCGGCCATTACGGGATCAACGACAACAAGCTGGTTCTCCTGTCTGAAATCATCAATAAAATCCCGCACAATATCAATCTGTCCGGCATTGCCGAGATATCCGCTGTATATGGCATCAAATTGAACATCCAGTTCTTTCCAGTGCTGAATGAATTCTTTCATCTGATCATCCAGGCTCAGATGCCGTACACCGGGATATTGTGTATGTGATGAAAGCACAGCAGTGGGCAAAGCACACACCTGTATTCCCAGACTTGAGAATACGGGGAATATGGTTGAGAGAGAAACACGGCCTATCCCTGAGAGGTCGTGTATTGCAGCAATTTTTTGTACGGGTTTATTCATTTGTTAATTTTTTACAATAATAGTACGAAGATAAGCAGTCCATCAGGAATAGCCAAGAAAGCGGGCACAGATTCCGGATTCTCCGGTTAGAATTTGTAAGACAGGCCAATGCTCAGCATTTCTTTAAACTGTATTGCCCGGGTAACGCCTACCTGTTGCACTTCTCCATCAACCATTTCATATTCAGGTATTTCAATATCATCATCATAAATCAGATGGGTTGAGATGGTTGTTGTAATAAACTCTGTGGCTTTAAACACCAGAGCCATTTGCCAGTCAACATCAATATTTTCGGGATTGTTCAGATAGCTTGAGAACAGCTCGATTTCATTTTTCATACTGATGTTTTTATGCAAATCTGTTTTCCATCTTGCTCTGACATAACCACCAATTTCTCCTTTAAACCACTGATCCTCATCCAGTCCGTATTTTGTCTGGTCGATATTCACTGTATCGTAAACCACAGTTAATTTCATGGATAAAGGAGAGAGAAGAATATTAAAATCTGAATTTGGTTTATAATCCATACCGATTGATGCAACGAAATTTGCCGGCGCCAAAAATGCAGATACAGGCACTGAATCATTGGGATAATTGTATCCGTTAAACAATTGTGATTTTAGATTCATCAGTGCGGAATAATACCAGCGTTCGGAGGCATTGTAACCGAATTTTGATGTAAATTCAAATTTATCTTCATTTTTACGTAGCTGCCGTTCACCAGACTGGAGCACGCCGTATTTCCAACTGGCAGATGATTCCCAGGCTGCATTTTCACGTTTGTATTCAGCATCGATATCCAGCCTCCATGTTGCATTGATGGAGCTTTCACCACCTTCAGCCCAGTTGGACAAATACCCCTGGTTTACATTGAGATTTCCTATGCCTCCGATTGTCCAGTAATCCAGTACAGTACTGTCTTTCACTTCCTCATTATCTTCTGAAGCCGCAGAATGTGAAACAGACAGGCTAAAAATTACAGACAGGCACAAGGGAAGGACATACCGGACAGATTTGTGAATTATCTTCATTACTTTTCATTTTTAACGCATTCCTACATGGTTCAACAATTCTAATGCATAAACGCATCAGGATGAACAATTGATATTTGCAGCAGCAAAAATACATTGCAGAGCGAACAATCACAATACTGCAAAAAAGAAGTTAATAACATTGACTCGTTCATTTATGTGTCTGATTTGGTGTACATCTTTCAGATTTTATGTTCAACAATAGGTGATTCTGTTTAGGAGATGAAAAAAAAATCCGTACATTTGCTCATAGTAAAATAAAAAGTATGAATAATATCAGACTCATACCGATCACTGTTAAGGCTATATACCGCAACATTAAAGAGCGGGACAGTTTTTCAATTCAGTAATTCACCTTTCCTGATTTTTAATTCCCGTATTACAAATTTAATATTCATATATTATGGAAATTCCTTTTTCAGAATCGTATAAAATAAAAATGGTAGAGCCTTTACGCAAAAGCAGCCGTGAGGAGCGCCAGAAATGGATTGAAGAGGCAAATTACAATTTATTTAATCTCAAAAGCGATCAGGTATTCATTGACCTGTTGACAGACAGTGGCACGGGTGCCATGAGTGACCGTCAGTGGTCTGCCCTGATGATGGGAGATGAAAGCTATGCAGGCGCCCGTTCGTATTATGAACTTAAAGAGAGTATCACCAGTATACTGGGTTTTCCCTATATGCTACCGACACACCAGGGCCGTGCAGCTGAAAATGTTTTGTTCAGCGTATTGATAAAAGAAGGAGATGTGATACCCGGCAACTCTCATTTTGACACAACCAAGGGTCATATTGAATTCCGCAAGGCACTGGCCGTTGACTGCACCATAGATGAAGCTTTCGACACCGTAAATGATCACCAGTTTAAAGGCAATATTGATCTTGACAAACTTGAAAAAGTTTACAAAAGTTACCCCAAAGAAAAAATTCCGTTTGTATGTGTGACCGTTACCTGCAATTCAAGTGGCGGCCAACCTGTTAGTATTGCCAACATAAAGGCTGTATATGAGTTGAGCCAGAAATATGGAATACCCACCATGTTTGATTCAGCCAGGTTTGCAGAAAATGCATACTTCATTAAACTTCGTGAAGAAGGCTATGCGGATAAGAGCATAAAAGAGATTGTGGCCGAAATGTATAAGTATGCTGATATGATGACCATGAGTTCCAAAAAAGACGGACTGGTAAATATTGGTGGATTTATTGCCATGCGTGATAAAGAACTTCATCGTCAGGCATCTACTTTCAATATTCTTTTTGAAGGTTATGTTACCTATGGAGGGATGTCAGGTCGCGACATGAGTGCACTGGCAGTTGGCCTGGATGAAAGCACTGAATTTGATTATCTTGAGACAAGGATCAAGCAGGTAGAATATCTGGGCAACAAGCTTATTGAATATGGTGTTCCGATACAGCGGCCCATTGGCGGACATGCTATTTTTGTAGATGCCAAAAAAGTATTGTGCAACGTGCCAAAGGAGCAGTTTCAGGCACAAACCCTGGGCATTGAGCTATATCTGGAAGCCGGTATCCGTGGTGTAGAAATTGGCACCTTACTTGCTGACAGGGATCCGGTAACGCGAAAAAACCGTTATCCTGATCTGGAACTTCTTCGACTGGCCATACCAAGGCGGGCATATACCAACAATCATATTGATGTAATTGCAGCGGCTTTAAAAAATGTTTATGATCGGCGCGACAAGATTACCAGTGGTTATAAAATCTCCTGGGAAGCACCAATTATGAGGCATTTTACGGTTGAGCTTGAAAAAGTCTGACAAAACAGAATTCTTCTGAAAGCACTTATTAACAAAGTCTATCAGGGTTAAAGCCCCAATGTGTTTTTTTACACCTAAACCCCGACATAAATGCCGGGGTTTCGTTGGATATACATCAGAGTAATGGCCTCTATTCCTATTGTTGACCCCGGTCTTCAGATGGGGTTGATAAGGATACGAAAGATAAAACGGGCCTTAGCCCTGACAGTATTTTCATTGATGATCGTATAGTATATTGAACTCCTGATTTTTCAATCATTACCCACTAAAACCAAAAAAAGGTTCTACTGCAAATTTTCATGCCTAAGGCAGACAGGAGTGGGTAATGATTGA
>JBKGYK010000059.1:0-20899 GCA_046546095.1 Bacteroidales bacterium | reverse complement strand
CATATCCCAACAAACACCTGAAACACTGTATCTTCAGCACAGAAATAATCTTCCCTGTGTCAATACAAGCTATTTTGCCTTCTCCGGCAGAAAGGTGACTTCCATTTTTACATCATCTTTAAAAATCCTGCCGGCAAAATTCCGTACATCCGCCTTGCTTATCTTTTCTACCAGCGCATCCATTTCAGGCGAATAATCGTACATCCCATTTTGATCATACATGCTCAGCATATTCATCCAGGAAAAATTATCTTTTAGATCTTCGCTGCGTTTTTTGGCATAAGCCTTTTTAAATTCCTCCACGTAATGATCATCAATCTCACCATTTTTTATTTTGTTGATCTCATCGAAAATGACGGCTTTTAGCTCCTGAACCCGCTCCGGGTCACAGGAGAACCGGATGTAATACATGTAATCCTCATAGGGCAGGTAACTGATGTACCCGTATGTATTCACACCATAGGTTCCGCCTTCATCCTCACGCACGGTTTCAGTAAAACGGCGATCCAGAATGTTGGCCACAGCGCGCATTTTCACACGGTTTTCATAATTGCAAGCCATTTCGTTGTGATATTCAAGCTGCACACTGGCTTTTGGTGTCACCATAGGGATGCTTATGGTTTTTTCCACCGGTTTATGAATCATCCGCCTGCCCACATCCTTGTAGGTTTCTTCATTTTCATCCGAAGGAATGGATGCTATATAGGTTTCTATTGCTGTTTTCAGCTTATTGCGATCAAAATTTCCCACGAGGTACATGGTAAAATCATCGGCATCGGAAAACCGCTCTTTGTAGAGTTTGAGCAAATCCTGTGAATATTCAATATTTTCGTAATCCTCCCATTCCAGGGGTTGACCCCACGGGTGGTTATCATAGCGAATGGCAACCAGGCTGTCACGTATTACCGCATCAGGGTTATTAAGCCGGTTTTTGTAAAAAGTTTCCCTTCCGGACATGTAAGATTCATAGCCCTTTTTATCCAGACGCGGCTGAGTAAACATGAGGTGATACATCGCAAAATTGTCTTCCAGATATTTTACCATGGACATTCCCATCAGGCTTTCATTGTACATCCGTATACCGCCGAAATCGTAGAGTTTTTTGCCATCCATGTAACGATCCAGTTGAATCTGCTCATAATCGGCCAGACCACTGCCGCCAACAGCCCCTTCGGCCACAGCAAGCTCTGCCTTTTGAGTCAAGTCGTACAGGGATTGTCCTCCTTCTGAGTAAAACAAAAAGGCATATTCATCCTCCTTAAAGTCAGCAAATTTCACATACACTTTCATGCCGTTGGACAAGGTCCAGCGCTCACATTCGGGCTCATCAATTTTTTCGACTTTTTCAACGCTGCCGGCTTTGGGCGCTTCTGCCAGCAATTCATCAATGCTCTCAAGTGGTTCAAACGCCTTGTATGTTTTGGATTCTGCTGTTTCAATCACCTCTGCAATTTCTGCTTCACCAACAAGCTCAGCATCTTCCGGGCCTGAAAGTGATATCACACGGTTATTCTCTGTCATCAGGCCATGAATCGCCTCCTCAACTTCCTCCAGATCTACACCATCGAGATATTGCTCATAAAAGGCCAGCACTGTTTCAGGTGACATAATAACATCATCCTTTTTAAACGCACTCACAACGGAATAACTAAGCCCGCGGCTTTCCTGAGTTTCTTTTTCCCGAACGCTACGTTCGGCCCAGCGCATCATGGCTTTTTGCGCTTCTTCCAGTTCTGCTGCTGTGAATCCTGTTTGCAGCGCACGGTTCATTTCCTCCAGCAGGATTGTAGCAGAATGCAGAATTTTCCCTTCCCGTGGATACGCATAAAAAAGCAGTGCCGACTTTTCAGGCTGAATATTGTAGTAGCCCCATGCCCCGTAGGTCATGGGTTTTCCTTCATCCTGACTGCGTTTCTCCACACGCTGGCGTAACATTCTGAACGCAATATTCCGTAGCATTTCCTCCCGGTATTCTTCAAAAGTAAGTGCGGGAGTCAATGGGTCACCTTTAAAATACATTCGCAACTGTATATTACTGGCCTCTTTGTCGGTATGGATGGCATAAAGGGTTTCGTCGTGATCCGGGATTTCCTGTTTTACCCGTGGTTCAGGATTGTCGGGATACTCCAGACTACCGAAAACCTCACGGATTTTTCTCTCTGTTTCATCAACATCAATATCACCAATGGCTATGATGGCCTGCAGATCCGGACGGTACCATGTGTTAAAAAAATCCCGAAGCCGCTGCTCCGGTGCATTGTCAATCACGTCCAGTGTACCGATAACGTTGTGTTCTGCGTATTTTGAACCCTTATAAAGCTTCATGTTGATGCTGTCGCGTATGCGGGAAGATGAGGAATTACGGGCGCGCCATTCTTCATGAATCACCCCCCTCTCCTTTTTGATTTCTTCATCAAGGTAAGATACATTTGATGCCCAGTCTTTCAGGATGAGCATGGATGTATCAATATAAGCTTTATCCTCCACCGGGACCTTGGTGAGGGTGTACACGGTTTCGTTGTAACTTGTCCAGGCATTGATATCGGGACCAAATTCCATTCCTATGCTCTGCAAATAATCCAGCACAGCCTTGTCGGGAAAGTTTTTGGTTCCATTGAATGCCATATGCTCACAAAAATGTGCAAGCCCGTTTTGGTCTGCTGCTTCCTGCATTGCTCCGGCATGCGTTACCAGCCAGAATTCAGCACGTTTCTCGGGTTTTTTATTGTGTCTGATGTAATATTTCATTCCATTATCAAGCGTTCCCACACGGTAGGAATCATCAAATGGAATATCATCGGAAAGATTGATTTTTTCCTGAGCGAAAATCGAAGCTGCAAAAGCGAGGATTAAACTGATTATAAGAAGTTTTTTCATAATGTGAGAGTTTGATTTTTTATACTTCATCTAACAATAACGGCTAAAGTTAGTAAATTTTTTTTTGTCTATGGACTTTTGTTACCAAAAATATAGCTTATAATAAAAATAATAGGTGGTGAGCATTCTGAGAAAATAAAATTTCAGTTCTAATAATTCAATCCGAATGCCCATAATGGGATAACATTTTTATATGCATATTCGATATTGTCTTTCACAATGAATGCTTTTTTTTCATTTTTTATTTGCTTCTGCTGCTTGTTTTGTCCTCCCAATTCGAAGGTATAATCCTTAATAATAAAATCGGCCGTTTTTGAAGATATTACATTCTCATTCACCCGCATTTGATTTAAGAAAAAAGTTGCTCTTATATTGCCTGTTTCTGATTTATTACCAACCAAATTATATATGATATTTGTATTATCCAAATACACTTTATCCACCTTTCCTAATCCACGAATACCCTGGGTTTCATTTCTTAATTGAGAAATTAAACCAGCCTTTTCCATATAAAGAAAGTAATCATCTAAAGAGTTTCTACTTACATTAATCATTTCTGCAATTTTCGAAAAATTGGGTTTAAATGGAACACTCTCTGCAATAATGCTGAGCAACCGCTTTAGTTTTCTACTTGTACCCACATTTAAATTAGCATATTGAGCAGTCAACTATTTTCAGATTAAAGGATTTACAAATATTATTTAATTCTTTTTGCAGCCGTAGCTCTTAGAAACACATCTGACGGGAAGGCTTCTTTTATAATCCTTTCAGGACATCAAGCTTAATGGTTTTCAGGGTATCAAATTCGTTGATCAAACTGATTATGGGGAAATCATTTCAGAGCTAGCTTTGAGGTCTATCCACATCTCTCCTGCCCTTTTCAACAACATTTCTCACATCTGCCAAAAAAAACTCACCCCAGCCCCTCTTTAAACACTTTCAATGCACGCATTCTGGCTTCTTTGTGATCCAGCATGGGTTTGGGATAGTCAGCTGAATCAATTTCCGGTACCCAGCGACGGATGTAAGCCATGTCAGGGTCAAATTTTTTCTGCTGCGAGTCGGGGTTGAATATGCGGAAGTAAGGCGTGGCATCACATCCTGAGCCGGCCGCCCACTGCCAGCCGCCGTTGTTTGACGACAGCTCAAAATCCAGCAGTTTTTCTGCAAAGTAGGATTCCCCCCATCGCCAGTCTATCAGTAAATCTTTCACCAGAAAACTGGCAGTTATCATGCGCAGGCGGTTGTGCATGTAGCCTGTTTCATTGAGTTCACGCATGCCGGCATCCACAATGGGAAAACCGGTTTTCCCCTGGCACCAGCGTTCAAATTCCTTTTCATTGTTGCGCCACCGGATGTTGTCGTATTTCGGTTTAAATGCCTCATTCACTACATTCGGAAAATGATACAGAATCATCATGTAAAATTCCCGCCAGATCAACTCATTGACAAAAACATCACTGATATGCCAGCTATCGCGAAATATCTGCCGGATACTCAGCAGACCAAACCGCAAATGGACACTCAACCGGCTGGTTCCTTTTTCAGCAGGCAAATCCCGTTTTTCAGCGTACTGCCGGATGTGTTCTTCTGATAAATTGGGCTCAGGGAGCTCCACAGGTTCTGTTTTATATCCCATGCTTTCCAGAGATGGAAATGCTTTGTTGAACTCTGCAAAATCACCTTTGGTTCTTTCTGAAGCATACGGATTGAGTTTATCAGGTGTATAACCTCTGCGCCATGCTTTCATGTAGGGAGTAAATACCCGGTAAGGCGTTTTATCATCTTTGAGTATAGCATCCGGATGCATGATGAGATGGTCCGTGTACAGATGCAAGTTCACCTGTTTTTCCTGCAGAAATTTTTTGATACCCTGATCGCGACTCATGCCATATGGTTCATAATCCTCATTGGCATACACATCCATCACATTGTATGACTGTATGATGTCATGAAATGCATCCAGAGGCTTCCCATGGTATACAAGTATCCCTCCACCCTTTGCACGAAGTTTATTATGCAGCTTGCTCAATTCCTGATGAATCAGGTTGAGTCGTGCATCATCAGGCGGTAATTCATCAAGGATATCTGTATCAAAAACGAACACAGGAAGAACCGGATAACCTGATCTGAGAGCTTCCTGTAAAGCGTGATTATCATTAAGTCGCAGATCCCTTCGGAGCCAAAATATGCTGACCTTTTTCATTTTTTTTTGATAAAAACGGCTTGTCGTTACACAAGCCGTTTATCTGGAATGAACAAATTTGTTTACTCAAAAACAATAACTGCAGCAGGATCAAGTACTTCAAAAGTAAATGATTCTGTCATATACAGATGCACTTCTTTTTGGTCATGTGCTTCGTAACCGATTGACAGATCTTGTCCAAGTGTGAGTCTGAAAGCGTCTTCATCATCAGCTACCAGCAAACCACCTTTTATGCTGTCTGAGAGGATAATTTCACCACCGATAACATCGTTAAGATGCTTTTTCAGAGGATAGCCTTTAATCTGGCCAAAGATTTTCTGATACAAGTCGTGACCTGCCACCAGATTGAATTTACCTTCAATGCCTTCGGCCCTGAATGCAAACATTGCTTTTGTAATGATATCCATAAAGTTTTCCATGCTTCCGATTTTCATTTTCGGATGCTCACTGGCTTTAATCAGGCCGGTGATATTGGCTTTCGCAAATCCGTCGTAAATGGCTTTTTCCTCAAAATCGGCAATCTTCTTCGCTGCAGCCTGCAGGTTATCAAGGTCAATATCTTCACTGCCTCTGCTAAGGTTATCAAGCTCCCAGATGTTCAGGCTGAAGGGGATACGGGCTTCGACCAGTGGCATTACTTTGTGGACGCCATACTGAACCTCTGTTTTGGCCTGCCGTGCCGGGATATCAAGTTCACCGACCGTTACTGCTGCTTTATCAATTCCATACGGGCCGTCAACATCAACAAAACGCCGTGCTGATAAAGCTGATGACAATATGTTTATTGCTTCCTCATTGATTTCTTCCCATGCCTGTTCAGAAATCGGGGCAAATGATTTTCTTAAAATATCCATAGTCTTTGTCTCCTTTATTTTAATTTACCAATTCCTAAATCAGAACCGGACCCTCCGGACTCTGTGTTTCCGCCTTCTTCACCTTCTTCAAGATGGGCAATATTTCCTTCCTTAAAAAGATAAGTACGAAGTTCTTCGTCCCAACCGGGCATATTTCTGCGTAACCATTCGAGGGTCATGCATGCATGTTCAATTTCTTCATCCCGGTTATGGGCCATAATTTCTTTCAACTCAGGATCATCACCAACATCCACACGCTGGTGATACCAATCAACAGCTTCTATTTCTTCTTTCAGGCTGTTTAATGCGCGGGAAAAATCCTTTGCTTCTTTGCTGAGTTCTTCAGCGGGTTCATGATAATTTGACATAATCTTGTAGTTTATTTGTTTATAATTTATTGTTTACACTGCTAATATAGTAAATACAAATCATCATACCACATTGTTTACTGTATTTTCCATTTGGCGTGTAATTATTGTAATCTGATATATTTCACAACAAATTTTTACCTTTGCATGTTATGCATCGATATTTTATGGAAATAGCCTACGATGGCCGCAATTATCACGGATGGCAAATCCAGCCCAATGCGAAAACCGTACAGGAAGTTTTGGAGGAGGCTCTCTCAAGGCTTTCAGGCTCTGCCATATCGGTCACCGGTTGTGGCCGGACAGACACAGGTGTTCATGCTACTTCCTTTTTTCTGCATTTCGACATGGCGGAAAAGATTGATGACAGCGACAAATTACAGTATCGCCTCAATGGCATCTTACCGCGTGATATAGCTGTGTACCGGATATTTCCAGTTGCAGCGAATGCTCATGCCAGATTCGATGCTATATCCAGAAGCTACAGGTACCTTCTTCATCAGGTAAAAAACCCCTTTCTGAGAGACAGAAGCTGGTATCACCCGGTTCCGCTGGATATCAATGCCATGAACCTGGCATGCACTTTTCTCTACGATTACAAAGACTTTACATCCTTCAGCAAACTGCACACAGACACAAAAACCAATGATTGTAAAATCATTCATGCAGGATGGAAATATGATGACAATCAACTGATTTTTGAAATCAGCGCAGACAGGTTTTTGCGTAATATGGTGAGATCCATTGTAGGAAGCTTAACGGACATAGGAAAAGGCAGATACGAAGCATCGCATATGAAAACAATTATCCAAGCAAAAGACCGTTCAGCAGCAGGGCAGTCTGTTCCGGCACATGCTTTGTATTTAGACAGAATAGTTTATTCATCAAGTTTATCTGACATATGAAACAATTGATTTACATATTATTTTCTCTTGCTCTCTTAATCAGCATCAGTGCATGTAAGAAACTGCCTGTGTATGAAAGTGCCTATATTGAAAATGAATCCGAAATTTTCAACAAAGATAATGATGCACCTCCCTTTGTTCATTATGACACAGAAAGCGGAATCAGGTATGATGTTTTCCACGATGGCGAGAATTTGCTTTTATACTTTGATGTATCTGATGAACTGAGTATTCGCAAGATATTTGGACTTGGCCTGGAAATATACATAGATACCAATGGCAAACGCAAAAAGGACAACGGGTATATTTATCCTGTTGCCGGCGCAGCACAGCAAAGCGCAGTACTTGAGCCTCAGGGGCTGCAGCCAGACTTGCCTGACAAAAGCAAGCTCAGTAGACTACAAAAAAACATCAGTTCTGAATATATTCTCATTGACGAAGGAGAGGAAGAGACATTCAATTTGTTTGCCACCCACAATGATCTGGACATTAGCATGCGACTGACAGAAAGCGGAAATCTTGAATATAAAGCATCAATTCCTTTGGCACTGTTTGGTATAGACAGTTTGCCTGAGGAAATAACCATAGGCATCCTGAGTGGTGAAATGTCAGAAGATGAAGAGGAAATGAATGAATCTGATCCCAACAATCAAAATAATGACATGCAAAATTCCACATACAACAATCCCATGTCTCCGCAAAGTCCGGTGAGTGGCAATATGCCGGGCAGCAACCGCATGCAGAACAACAACAGACCATACGATAAACGTGCAGAACCCATACGGATATGGTTCAGGATAAAACCTGTTCAAAAGAAACCTGATGAACTCTGATGAATATTCACAAACAAATATCATCATACATCAATCCGTCGGGCAATCCTTTTTTGCGCCCGGGTTTTGGAAGGGTTCTCCGCTTGCAGGACCCTGTATATGTATTTAGTTTGTTGTATGTTTTCAGTTTGTCATTTGATAAAATGATTCCGGTTGTCACACTCATCTTTTGGGGAATTACCGCTGTAATCACATATAAATGGAAATCCGTGTGGCAGGCATGGAGAAAAAATCCGCTCACTTACAGTTTACTTGCCTTATACCTGCTTTACCTGCTGAGTTTATTTTTCACGTCAAATACTGAAGAAGGACTTGTTAAGGCAGAAGTTAAACTCACTTATATTTTGTTGCCTGTTTTGATGGCTCCCGCCCTGGCTTTTGGCAAAACCAAAATTTTCAATTTGCTTACTGCTTTTATTGCCGGTACCAGCCTGAGCATTCTAATCAATATTTTTCACTCACTGGGACAGTTTATTGACACTGGCAACACTGCCCATTTCTTTTATCACTACGTGTCTTTATTCCATCACACAAGCTATTATGCTGTTTATCTGTGCTTTGCAGTTGTAGCCATATTGTATCTTCAGCGACAGAAAGTCCTCACAGGTGTTTTTCCATTGGTGATGCTATTGATGATCCACATTGCTATGGTATTCCTTTTGTCGTCAAAGGCCGGCATCATGGTGTTGTTTCTGGCCTTGCTGCTTGAAAGCGGTAGCCGTCTTTATACCAACAGAAACATGAAGCATTTGCTGATTTTCACCGGCAGCATTGTTTTGATGGTTTTGCTTAGCATGTATAACAACAGGATTCAAAATGCCATTCAGGATGTAAAATCCACACCGGTAATCCAAAGCAGCGATGGTAAGGGCAAAACTGATCCACAGACAAACAGCAGCAACAGCCGTATTTTGGTATGGAAAACATGTTCGGAACTCATCCCTTCATACTGGCTCACAGGCATGATGCCGGGAGACGTCACAGATAAACTTGTAAAATCATATCGTGAACACAAATACCAGGGACCGGCTGAAAAGCGCTTGAACTGTCACAACCAGTTTCTTCAGACACAGTTAGCCCTGGGGATTTTTGCTCTCTTATTGCTTATCAGCAGTTTGTTGTTGCCGGTTTTGGGCCGTCAGAGCCGTTTTAAACGACTACGCATAATGTTTGTCCTGGTTATCAGTGCAAGCTTTATGTTTGAAGCCATGCTGGAGACACAATCCGGGGTACAATTTATTGTATTCTTTTTGGTTTTATTATCTTACCAGAGTTTAAAGAACAAAACATATGATACCATTTTCGCCACCCAGAATTGATGAAAATATCATCGAGGAAGTAAATGACACCTTGAGGTCGGGCTGGATTACTACCGGTCCCAAAACAAAACTCTTTGAAAAAAAGCTGGAAGAGTTTTCCAATGCAAAAAAAGTTCTTTGCACAAGTGCCGCCACCACAGGTCTTGAGCTAATATTGCGCTGGTATGGTGTTGGTCCCGGAGATGAAGTAATACTTCCGGCCTATACCTATTGCGCTACAGCCAATGTGGTTATGCACTGCGGTGCCAGACCTGTGCTGATTGATAGCAAAACAGACCATTACAATATGGACCCTGAACAGCTTCGTAACGCCATCACACGACGGACAAAAGCTGTACTGCCGGTAGATATCGGCGGTTTTCCTGCGGATTACCAGCGTATATATGAAATCATTGAAGATGAATACATCAAAAAACTTTTCAGTCCGGGTTCAGATGCACAGGAAAAGCTGGGCCGTATTCTTATACTCTCAGATGCTGCACATTCCCTTGGCGGATATTACAAGGGCAATCCGGTAGGTTCACTGGCAGACATTTCGGTGTTTTCATTTCATGCAGTGAAAAATCTCACCACTGCTGAAGGGGGAGCAATCGCACTAAATCTGCCGGAAGCCTTTGACCATGAACATATATACAAAAATCTTAACATCATGAGCCTTCATGGACAAAGCAAAGATGCGCTGTCAAAGTCCCGGGGCAATTGGCGTTATGATGTGACAATGCCCGGGTACAAAGCCAACATGACAGACATTCAGGCTGCCATGGGTCTTGTAGAACTGGCAAGGTATGCTGATGATAACTTAAAAAGACGTGAAAACATCATCAAGCAGTATAATGAAGCATTCAGGAATGAATCCAGGGCAATAATTCCGATGATATACGATGGCGATACACGCAGTTCATTTCATTTGTATCAATTGGGAATCCGTGACGCTGATGAGACACAACGTGATCAGATAATTGAGGAAATCTTCAGGCAGGATGTATCTGTCAATGTTCATTTCCAGCCTTTGCCACTCCTGTCCTATTATCGTTCTGCCGGATATCGCATGCATGATTATCCAAATGCATTCAGGCTGTATTCCCGGGAAATATCGCTGCCTGTGTATTATGATCTGAGCGATGCAGATGTGCAAACAGTCATCAGGGCAGTCAAAGCTGCTATAAAAAAGGTGCTGGGCTAATGGCGAAACGGATATTTGACATCATTTTTTCCCTGCTCGGATTGATTGTACTGAGTCCCTTTTTTGTCATTCTGGCCTTTGCCATTATACTTGATAGTCCGGGTGGCGTATTTTACCGTCAGATCAGGATTGGTAAGAACGGAAAGCCATTCCGTATTTATAAATTCAGGAGCATGCGCTCAGGTAGCGACAAGAAAGGAAAACTCACTGTTGGCAGTACTGACTGCCGAATTACAAAAACCGGTAGTTTTATCCGCAAATACAAGTTTGATGAATTCGCCCAGCTCATCAATGTTCTCAAGGGCGACATGAGCCTTGTAGGTCCCAGGCCGGAGGTTCCGGAATATGTATCCAAATATACAGATGAGCAGAAAATAGTTCTCAGTGTGCGGCCGGGTATTACGGATTACGCCTCCATAGAATATTCCGGAGAAAATGATATGCTTGCCGCCTCCAGCAATCCTGAAAAAACATATATAGATGAGATCATGCCGGCCAAACTGGAGCTGAACAAAAAATACATCAGGGAAGCAAGTTTACGGGTAGATTTGATGCTGATTTTTCGTACGCTGAAAAAAGTTTTCAGTTAGTGGACATTTGTTTTACAGACCAAGAAGAAATAAGTAAATCGCCATCAATATGACACCAAAAAACAGACAATTTACTGAGGGCGGAAATTATAAGTAATGGTACCTGATTGCCGTTCTTCCGCAGCAGTGTCGGAATTGAACCTTGCATTTTTGGCTGAACTGACAGCTTTGTTGATGCATTCGCTTTCACAGGCAGTACATCCACCGGGTTTGGCGTAGGCATTGACCACTTTTCCTGCTCGGTTAACCTCAATGGCAACAATCACATATCCTTCACAGCCCGATGCTGATGGCTTGGGCAGGCTTTCGGCAGCACGACCGGAAAGAGACCAGCCATTGCCGGAGACATTCCCGGAACCAGGGCCATCACCGTCACCATCACCTCCATCGCCGCTGCTTCCGGCTCCGGGATTTCCGGCACCTTCTCCCTCCGCATCCGAATCTGAGGTATTTCCCCAGTTTGTATTCATGACATCAGACACTGTTTCATCAACCTCTTCCTGTTCTTCTTCCTCTTCTTCTTCAGGTTCGGGAGCAGTTTCTGTAGTTTCTGTTTCCGATTCTTCAGTTGTATTGTAATCAGGCATAGCAACAGACTCTTCAAAATCCTGGGTCATATTGGATTCCGGTGGTGTTTCCGGAGTTTCTTCCGGGCTTTCTTTTTGGCTTTCCGTGTTTTGCTGAGAGGGGCCCGGATCAGGCGTACCGCTGCCTGAGCCTCCAAAATCCAGGACAATACCCTCTTCCGGAGGTGGGGGATCCTGCTTATACAAGCCTAAAAACAACAACAAGGCAATGACAATGCCAATATAAATCAGCACGCCAATCACAGCAGCCCTATGTTTTTCAAAAAAGCTCATATCAATCCAATGGTCTGGTTGCCAGAATCAGTTTATATTCATTATTTTTTGCAATATTCATCACTTTAACAATTTCCTCAACAGGGACAGATTTATCAGCATGAAGGGAAACCGTGGGTTCTTCCTCATCGGCAAGCAAAGAGCGCAATCGTCCTTCAACCTGAGAAAAAGGAATGTTGCTTTGTGAATCGGCAGTTCCCACAAAATACTGATACCGGCCACCATTGTCCTGTATAGACACTGTTGTGATTGGGGTTGCCTGCGTTTGATTGTTGCTTTCAGGCAACAACAATTTGATGGCATTTGGCGCCACCAGTGTACTGGTAACCATAAAGAAAATCAATAGCAGGAACACGATGTCCGTCATGGAAGACATGGCGAAACTTGCGTTAACTTTATTTCTTGAGCGTAATGCCATAATATTCAGCTTTATGCAGGTTCATTAAGAATATCCATAAATTCAGTGGTACGTGATTCCAACTGGCTAACCAGGTTATCTATCCTGGAGACAATCAGGTTGTACGCAAAATAGGCGATGATACCTACAATCAATCCGCCTACGGTGGTAACCATGGCAGTATAAATCCCACTGGAAAGCAACTGTACATCGATATTGTTTCCGGCATTGGCCATATCAAAGAAAGCTTTGATCATTCCCATCACGGTACCAAGGAAGCCAAGCATCGGGGCACCACCGGCAACAGAAGCCAGCACGGGCAATCCTTTTTCCAGTCGGGCAATTTCCTGTTTGCCGACATTTTCCACGGCTGCGTTGATGTCATTCAGTGGTCTTCCTATCCGCATGATGCCTTTTTCCAGCATTCGGGCAAGTGGCCCCGGAGTAGATTTACATGCACCGAGAGCTGCATCAACATTCCCCTGCTGTATGCTGGATTTAATATTATTCATGAACTGCTGGTCGTCTTTGGAGGCTTTACGTACAGCCATGTATTTGTCAACGAAGATATACACAGCAATGATTGACAATACGCCAAGTACGATCATAATCCAGCCACCATGCCTGGCCATTTCCATGAAAGAAATCTTTTCTGTTCCCTGGCTTGCCGCCTGAGCTGCAGTATCTGCTACTGCTGATGAAACGTTCTGTAAAAGAATCATAATGCCTAAATATTTTTTGAACGAATTTAGTACAATTTCAGGCCACACGATGTTGCCTGAAGCTTTTTTATCAACATTTTTTTGTTAAGTAATCAAATTCATTGGTCATAACGTTTCGGGTTTTGTGTTTCGTATGCTTTGGATGGAGAGACAATGAATATTCCATAAAATTCCAACAAATGGCGATGGAGAATTTCAAATCAGGCAATATTTTGTACTTTTGCAAAAAACAGATAATGCCTTATGAAATTTTTCATTGACACCGCAAATCTCGAACAAATCAAAGAAGCGCAGGAACTTGGAGTTCTTGACGGCGTAACGACCAACCCATCACTGATGGCAAAAGAAGGCATCAGCGGAGATGCCAACATCAAAAAACACTATCAGGATATTTGCAACATTGTTGACGGAGATGTCAGCGCTGAAGTAATATCCACTGATTTTGAAGGCATGATTGCCGAAGCGGAAGAACTGGTAAAACTTCATGATCAGATTGTGGTAAAGATCCCCATGATTAAAGATGGAATCAAAGCCATTAAATACCTCAACGAAAAAAATATCCGCACAAACTGCACACTGGTGTTTTCAGCTGGACAGGCTTTACTGGCAGCCAAAGCCGGGGCCACCTATGTTTCTCCATTTATCGGACGTCTGGATGATGTTTCCACAGATGGTGTGGAATTGATTCGTCAGATTGTTGATATGTACAATTATTATGGTTATGAAACCCAGGTACTGGCAGCCTCCATCAGGCATACCATGCACATTATACAATGTCTGGAAGCCGGAGCAGATGTAGCCACTTGTCCGCTGAAAGCCATCACCGGCCTGCTCAATCATCCACTCACTGATATTGGGCTGGAGAAGTTTCTGGCAGATTACAATAAACTAAACAAATAAAAGCCTATGTACATTAAAATGTTCGAAGAAAATACCAGCCCCAGGCGAGTACGTCAGGTGGTTGATGTACTTGAAAAGGGTGGTGTAATCATTTACCCCACCGATACGGTATATGGTATTGGCTGCGACATTACTAAACCAAAAGCTGTGGAACGTGTCGCACGCATTAAAGGGATCAACCCGAAAAAGGCAAGGTTCTCATTCATTTGTCATGATCTTAGTCAGGTGGCAGAATATACCCCGCCAATTGACAACCATATCTTCAAAATGATGAAACGCAACCTGCCCGGTCCCTTTACCTTTATCCTGCCGGCCAACAACAAAGTTCCCAAAATCCTTAAAGCCAACAGAAAACATGTCGGCATTCGTGTTCCGGATAATAACATTATATTGAGCATTGTCCGGGAACTGGGAAATCCAATTTTAACGACATCCTTAAAAAATGATGATGAAATACTGGAATACACCACTGATCCTGAGCTCATTTACGAAGATTTTCACAAACTTGTTGACATGGTGATTGACGGAGGCCCCGGAAACAATGTTCCTTCAACCGTTGTAGATTGCGACAATGAGGAGCCTAAGATTATCCGTCAGGGTGTTGGCGAGTTACGCTATTAATATGTTCTATAACAGAACCTGACTTTTGTCAATTTTTAACCTAAAATGGTTTCCAATATTTGTCATGGATTTTAGGTTAGGTTATGATTCTAAGAAACGGGAAGTTTGCACTTGCAGATTTTCCGTTTCTGTTTTTGGTAGCATTGCGATTCACGCAAAGCTCAACACAGCCTGTCCTTGCAATCAAAGCAAATAATTTCTCAGCACAAACCAAAAAAAAGCCCCCGAAGGAGCTTTTTCATCAATATCATACAATCATCAAAAAATTTTATTCCTCGTCTGAGGGCATCAGAAACTGATCACCAGTATCTTTAATAATCCGGCGGTACCAATCTTCTCCATAGCCGGGATATTCAACCTCCGGGTTGACATATTTGTAGCCTTCTTTTGGTTCGGCTTTTTCTTTAATATTGCCATCCATGTATTTAGTGAACAAGTATGCATAAAGCTCCTGCCAGCGTTCCACAGTTTCATTTGCCGTATTGACAGAATATTCTGTTGCTTCGGCAATGGCTTTTTGGGGATTCTTTTCATACATTGCCTTTAGCTCATCCTCCATTTTTTTCGTTTCCGCAATATATTTTTCCTCAAGCTCAAGCTGCACTTCTCTGATTTCGGGATGGATGAGGTTGTAACGGGTATAAGCATAATTTGAAACCATACTGAAAGCCCAGAATGCTGCATCCCAATTAAAAGTCATCAGATCTCCAAAACCCTGTTCATATCTTTCAGGAGCTTCGGTCATACCACAATACAATGGCACATACACAGTAAAGTCAGCATCATCAACAGAAAACCAGTTGACACCACCAACAGGGTCGGGCATCCAGCTTTTCAGCTGAGCAACAAAAGAAAAAGCAGTTTGCTGGGTAGCCGTTGCGCGTTCGTTGCAGTAGGTTTTACCATCAACTTCCCAGGTAAGCGGACGCAAGCGGTAAGGATTACCAAATGGACCGGCACCGATATCTTTTCTCATGTCAAGTTCTGTACCTTCCAGGTGATTGCGCATATTATCGATAACAGTATGAACATCAATTTTCTCATCAGGTTTGATCCAGAGAGGCATGCGGTTTGAGGCATAACCATGGTCACCGTGCTCAATTTCACCCTTGGCATATTCCCAGTATTTGTCCATTCCTGAGGCGATATCATCAAAGAAAGCCCAAACGCGCATTTCACAGAAACGGGCCCCACCAAAATCAACGGGAGCATAGGTATCAGAGAAACTGAAATCTTTGTCTTTGCCATCGAACCAGCCTTTTTCACGGGCAAAGTCAATCACATCTTTGGAATGGAAAGTTGTTTGGTCTTCATCAAACCATTTGTTTTTCCTGACTTTGGGAAATGTGGTGATTCTGGCCTGATTTGCATGCGCGGAGACATAGCCATCGGGGATGAGGCGTGCAACCCACACAGCACCTTTGTTGTCTGGACCTTTACCGATAAGTTCCATAATCCACACTTCGTTTTCATCCGCAATGGAAAAAGACTCACCGGAAGAGTAATACCCATAATCTTCAACCAGTTCAGTCATTACTTTGATGGCCTCACGGGCTGTTTTGGCACGTTCCAGGGTCAGGTAAATCAGGCTGCCATAATCAATTATCCCGGTAGTGTCCCGTAGTTCTGAACGGCCACCATAGGTTGTTTCACCAATGGCAAGCTGATGTTCATTAACATTTCCAACAACGCGGTATGTATGCTGCACCTGTGGAATTTCACCAAGATGTTTTCCCGTATCCCACTCATAAATCTGCACCATACTGCCTTTTGGATGATCTTTTGCAGGGCGATAGTACAATTCACCATAAAGCAAATGACTGTCTGCAGCATAGCTGATCATTGTTGAACCATCTGTGGAAGCACCCTTGGTTACAAGAAAGTTGGTGCAGGCTTCTGCCGGCAGAATTCCGCTGAGAAGGAAGCCGGCAGTAAGCATCAAACTAAAAATCATTTTTTTCATATCTTATTCTTTTTCATTTTGCCTGCAAAATATAAAAAAAAATCATGCCAGAAACATATCTTGAGCTTTCTTGATGGCTAAAATTATCTTTTTCTCTCATTATCTGGCATTTATTGAATTTTTTCCTGCATGAACTTCTGAATCGTATATGAGAAAAAATAAAAGCCCAAAAAATTATCTATCTTCGCAATTCAAAATAACATATATTATGTTGGCAAAAATAATCTGGGATGTTGACCCCATCATATTTGAAATAGGCAATTTTGGCCTGCGTTATTATTCACTGTTTTTTGCTCTGGGTTTTATCCTCGGCTATATGATCGTTAAGCGCATGTTTCAAAAAGAAGGCGTTCCTGTGAAAGAACTTGACAATCTTCTGGTTTATGTTCTTATCGGGGCATTGCTTGGCGCACGCATCGGTCATTGTTTATTTTACGACTGGGCATATTTTTCACAGCATCCCCTCGAAATCATTCTGCCGGTAAGATTCCAACCGGAATTTCATTTTACCGGCTATCAGGGCCTAGCCAGTCACGGTGGTGCAATCGGGATACTGATAGCTCTGGTGTTGTTTGTCAGGAAATCCGACAAGATCAACAACTACCTCTACATTCTTGATCGTGTAGCAATACCCACAGCCCTGGCCGGTGCTTTTATCCGTCTGGGCAATTTGATGAACTCCGAAATTTACGGCCACCCTACAGATTTGCCATGGGGGTTTCAATTTATCCGCATCGGTGATACCTGGGCATCACATCCAACCCAGATATATGAAGCCTTCGCCTATCTGCTCACTTTTGCAGTGCTCCTGATATTATACAACAAACGCTGGCAGCGAAAACAACATGGCTTCTTCCTGGGAATTTTCCTGATCATGATTTTCGCTGCTCGTTTCTTTATTGAGTATGTGAAAGAAGTACAGGTTGCCTTTGAAGAGGCCATGAAACTTAACATGGGACAAATTCTCAGCATTCCTTTTGTTCTTGCAGGTATTGCGCTGCTTATCTATAGCACGAGGAAAAAAAATCATAAGTTTTCTGAAACCTGAAAACCGGTAAAATATCCTGAACTGTGCCAAAGATGCAATTTGTCATATCTCACAGGGTGATAAAAAAATGGATATCAATATTTTTCAGATGTGATTGGTTTTATTCGTACTTTTGATTCTGTGGAACAAAATCCAATCATATGCTTTTACAACCCTTCAAGCCTTTTGCACTAACAGCACTCATATTGTCCTTTCTGATAATCGCATCAACGGCATCTCAATCCCAGAACCTTCGGGAAATCAGGCAGGCAGCAGAATATTTCTACACACTTCAGAATGATACAAAATCGGAAGTCGAATTTTCAGACCAACGCATCCTCTCCCATCATGGAGATACGAGCATTCTGCTTTTACAGATTGAAAAAGGCGGTTTTATTGCCATGTCAGCCAATCGAAAGGCCCAACCCGTGCTGGCATACAGTTTTCAGGGATATCATGACCTGAATAACATCCCTGCCCCGGTTCAAAACTGGTTCAGTGAGATAAGTACAAAAATATCTATATCAAAAGCCAATCCGGAAACGGAATTGCAATGGCAGAAACTGTTAAGCAAAAGTCAGGATTCTGATTTGCGAACTTCCTTTTTGATGACAACAAAGTGGGGTCAGGGCTGCCACTACAATGAACTTTGCCCTGAAGACGAAAGCGGCCCCTGCAATCACGCTGTAGTTGGGTGCGTTGCCACGGCTGCGGCTCAGGTTATGAATTTCTGGGAACATCCACAGTTCGGAACAGGAACCCATTCATACGATGCCCCCTTTTACGGGACACAGACAGCCGATTTTGGTTCAACGGAATACCTCTGGGATCAAATGCCTGACAGCGTCGGTTCGCAGAACATTCCAACTGCCACGCTTATGTATCATTGTGGTGTTGCTCATGAAATGCAGTACTCAGCAAGCAGCTCAGGTTCAAACATCGCTGCTCAGCCACTGGTTGAGTACTTTTCATACTCGCCAAACGCACACCGTATCCTGAACGCTTCTTATACAGATGCCGAATGGATTAGCATCATGAAACAGGAAATTGATGCAGGCCGTCCGGTGTTGTATGCCGGGTTTAATGATGACACCCTCGGGACTGCAGGACACGCCTGGGTATGTGACGGGTATGACACACAGGATTTTCTGCATTTCAACTGGGGCTGGAACAGTTTTGGCGGGTTTTACAACCTGACAGAATCATTCTACCCGGATGATAATGAAGCAATCATTGAAATTATCCCGATTAAACAGTTTGATGTGACACCCACCTCCATCATTGAGCCATATTCGCAGACATTTACGGAACCTGCACAGGTAGTTGTTACCCTTGAAAACTACGGGAGCGATACCATTTCAGACATCCCACTCAGTTTGTTGGTCAATGGCACTGAAATCCTCAGCGAAACAATGACAGATACCATTTTGCCGTATGATACTATTGACTTTGCATTCAACGATTCCATTGATTTAACGGGAATGAGCGGTCAGGACATTGATATTTCCATCATAACCAACCTGGCCAGCGATGAATACAACAGCAACGACAGCCTGACAAAACAAATCCGCAATCTTACCTGCGCTTCAATTCCTTATGAAAATGATTTCAGTAATGCCGACAATTTTGTTGGCTGGCTGACCGAAGATGCAAATGATGATGGCAATACCTGGTTTTTAAGCCAGTCCAACAGTGAAGATCTCATTTACCAGGGCAATGAAAACCCTGCCGATGACTGGATTTTCACTCAGTGTTTGGATCTGGAACCCAATAGAATGTATAAACTCAGTTTTGATTATGCATCAACCGGAATTTACTGGCCTCAAAACCTGGAAATTCATCTTGGAAACCATCCTGAATCTTCTGGTATGACGACGCTTATGGACGAATTAACAAGCATTGAAAGCAGCAGTTTGATTACGCATGATATTTTGTTTACCACCGATGAAACAGGGCATCATTACATTGGATTCAGGTGCATCAGCGATGCCGAAATGCTGAACATGATCATTGACAATGTGAGCATTACCGAACAAAGCGGAACCGATATTGCACTACTGGAAATTCTTTCTCCCCAAAGCAGTTGCAATATGGATACAGACAGCCTGACGGTTTTACTTAGGAATCAGTGCTCTCAAACGCTTACCGGTATTCCTATAACATATAATCTGAATGGAAGCATCACACAGGAAAACATTACAGAAGACATCTCGCCGGGTGAATTTTTCGAATATACCTTTGACGAAGCCCTCCAGGTTTCAGATTTCAGCACCCACAATTTGCAGGTCTACACTTCCCTGCCGGGTGATGTAGATAACACGAATGACAGTCTGAGCCTGGACTTTTCAAATATTGAAGCATCAGAAATCCCCTGGTCTGTACCTTTTAATTCGGAAACTGAATTAACGCATTGGCTGATAGACAACGTCAACGAAGATGGTTTTACCTGGGAATATACGACTGGTGCGGGCAACGAGACTCCAGGAGCTATGGTTTATGAATACAGCAGTTGGGATCCTGCGGATGACTGGCTCATCACCAAATGCATTCACCTGGAAACCGATATGATGTATAACCTGAGTTTCTTTACCAAAATTGAGGATGCCAGCTGGCCGGAAAACTTGTCTGTCAGCCTTGGTAACATTCAGACTGCGGAAGCCATGCAGGATACCATCATCAATTTACCCGGACTCACTGATGTGAACTGGACAGAAGTCAGCGCTGATTTTCAGGTAGATGAAACCGGGTTTTATTACATTGGCTTTCACTGTTACAGCGATGCACAGATGTTCAACCTCTATCTGGATGACATCTCTCTTGACGGGGAAAGTCTGGTTCAGGTAAAAAACCCGGAAGGCCTGCAGGCCGGCATCAGCCCGAATCCTGCAAACGAAGTGTTGAACCTCCATGTAAAGCATGCAGGAAACACGAACGTCAGCATTTACAATATTTCAGGGCAGGTATTGATGCAAAAATCAGCGCATAACAAGCGCAATGAGATCAACATCCAAAGCCTGCCTGCCGGACTGTATATTATTGAAATCAAACAGAACGGCAAGAGCCTGCGCAGGAAATTTGTCAAAACATAAACAAGGCTGATGTAATAAAAGCGGATATAGTGTAAATATTCACTGAAATAAACTTCTTGTTTTTGTGCAAATTTTGTGCAAATGAAAAAAGGCTTACAAAGTTAAAAACCCTGCAAGCCTTGCTATTTCCTGTGAACCTGGGAGGAGTCGAACCCCCAACCTTCTGATCCGTAGTCAGACGCTCT
>JBKGYK010000058.1:0-21095 GCA_046546095.1 Bacteroidales bacterium | reverse complement strand
TTGCAGGCCTCGCACAAGGCCAGTACACGGTTTATTATCTCGAAAATGATGTGGTCATCAGCAGTGTGAATGTGATTGTGGAATGAAAAACTGAGTCAAAAATAAATATCCGCCCGGATTGGTATTCACCGATTCGGGCGTTTTTTTAGCGTTTTTCAAGCCTGTACAATTTGTCGGAGCGACGGATGGTCTGTTTCAGTTTGAAAGAAACACGGCTGCCTTTTGGGGCTGTTCTGACGATTTCATCATCCACACGCATTTCTGAAACCTCATGTTCAATAACGCCTGTGGTTGGTCCGGTAATGAGAATTTTATCTCCACTGTCCAATTCTCCGGCTTCCAGCAGAAAATCAGCCACCCCGATTTTATCAAAATAATTCATGCCTTTACCCAGGTAGCGTTTTTTAATGGTGGCTTTGTTGCCATAATTGTCAGCCCACTCACCGAGTTTTTGCCCCAGATAATACCCATCCCAGAACCCCCGGTTGAAAACGGATTTTAGTTTTTCGTTCCAGATTTTTAACTTTTCGGGTCCAAAACTGCCGTCTGCCACTGCATGTATGGCTTCATCGTAGGTCTGAACTACGGTTTTACCATATTCGGCCGAGCGGGCACGTCCTTCAATCTTAAGAACCGTCACACCGGCATCCAGAATTTTATCCAGAAAGTCGATTGTCTTGAGATCCTTTGGTGACATGATGTATTCGTTGTCCACCTCCAGCTCGTAACCGCTTTCTTTGTCAATTACCTGATAAGCTCTGCGACAGGTCTGATAACAGGCTCCCCGATTGGCAGATTTGTTAAACTCGTGCAGGCTCAGATAGCATTTTCCTGAAATGGCCATACACAGCGCGCCGTGGATAAATATTTCTATCCCGACAAGTTTACCACCGGGACCGGTAATTTGTTGCTCACGTATGTTAGTGGTAATCTGTTTTACCTGCTCCAGGTTCAGTTCCCGGGCAGTTACCATCACATCGCAATATTCTGAAAAATGCTTTACAGCTTCCGAATTGGAGATGTTGAGCTGGGTGCTGGCATGCACTTCCATTCCGGTTTCATGGCAATAGTTAATCACAGCCATATCCGAGGCAATGATGGCAGAAATGCCTTCTGCTTTGGCTGCATCCACCACGCTGTGCATCTCTGCAATTTCCTCATCGTAAATCACGGTATTTACTGTCAGATACGATTCTACGTCGTGTTCCCGGCAAATGCCGGTGATTTTTCGCAAATCATCCAGATCAAAGTTATTGGAAGAGCGGGAGCGCATATTCAATTGGCCGACACCAAAATACACTGAGTCTGCACCTCCCTGAATGGCAGCCATAAGCGATTCATACGAACCCACCGGCGCCATAAGGTTTATATCACTACGCTTCATTACCGGCTGTTTTTAACGTCTGTGGTAGTGTTATCCGGGCAGGAAATATCCCTGGCGTCTTTTACTTTCTCTTTGAGCAGAGCAAATTCCAGCACATCCAGTATGGAATCAACATAATGAAAACTAAGGCCTTTTTTATACATGTCCTTCACTTCCATGATGTCTTTTTCATTCCGCCGGGATAACAAAATATCGGAAATTCCGCTCCGTTTTGCTGCAAGAATCTTTTCTTTGATCCCTCCAACCGGCATCACACGCCCTCTCAGGGTGATTTCACCGGTCATGGCCGTATTTTTTCTGACTTTTCGCTGTGTAAAGGCAGAAGCCATGGATACCGCCATGGTTATCCCTGCTGACGGGCCGTCTTTTGGTATAGCACCTTCAGGCACATGCAAATGCACATTCCAGTAGTCAAAAAGTTTCGGATTGATATCCAGTACTTCTGAATGTGCCTTTATGTACTCCAGTGCAATGGTTGCTGATTCTTTCATCACATCACCCAGATTCCCGGTAATGGTAAGCTTTCCATTACCACGGGAGAGGCTGGTTTCAATATAGAGAATTTCTCCACCCACAGATGTCCAGGCAAGGCCGGTAACCACACCGGGCAACTCATTGCCTTCATAGCCTTCCTTAATGTATTTGGGATGACCCAAAATCTCCTTCACTTGTTTCTCATCAACTTTGGAAGGTACTTTCTCGTCCATTGCCACTTTACGGGCAATTCTACGGATTATTTTGGCGAGCTGCTTATCAAGTCCACGCACCCCGGATTCTTTGGTGAAGCCTTCAATAACCCGCACAAGGGCATTGTCGGTAAAGCTTAACTGTTCTTTCTTAAGCCCGTGGTTTTCAAGCTGTCTGGGAATCAGATGGCGCTTTGCAATCTCTTTCTTTTCTTCAGGGATATAACCGCTGATGTAGATAATTTCCATCCTGTCCCTCAGTGCCGGGCTTATGGTAGAAACTGTATTGGCAGTGGCGATAAACATGGTATGCGAAAGGTCGTAATCAACCTCCAGGTAATTGTCATGAAACTCGCTGTTTTGTTCGGGATCCAGTACTTCGAGAAGTGCAGAAGATGGATCACCACGAAAATCATTGCCCACTTTATCAATTTCATCAAGGATAAAAACCGGGTTTGATGAGCCTGCCTTTTTTATGTTTTGAATAATACGTCCGGGCATAGCACCGATGTATGTTTTTCTGTGTCCCCGGATTTCAGATTCATCACGCAATCCGCCAAGGGACATACGGATATATTTCCTGTCCAGGGAACGGGCCACGCTTTTTCCCAAACTGGTTTTTCCAACCCCCGGAGGACCTACAAGGCACAAAATCGGTGCTTTCATATCACCTTTGAGTTTCAGTACAGACAGATGCTCAAGAATTCTGTCCTTCACTTTATCAAGACCATAATGATCTTCGTTGAGAACTGTCTCAGCACGTTTCAGATCAAATTTATCATCTGTGAATTCATTAAACGGGATATCCAGCATGGTCTGCAGGTAATTGAGCTGGACAGAGTATTCACCTGCCGCCGGATTCATAAACTGCAGTTTATTGGCTTCTTTGTCAAAATGCTTTGCAATTTCCTTGCTCCATTTTTTCTTTTTTCCCTTTTCTTTCAGGTCTTTCAGCTCTTTTTCCATCGGACTACCGCCCAGCTCTTCCTGAATGGTCTTCATTTGCTGTTGCAGCATAAACTCCTTTTGCTGCTGAGAAATCTCCTTGCGTGCCTTTTGTTCTATTTCATTTTTGATACGCAGGTGCTCAATCTGTTTACTTAATATCTCCAGCAGTTTGGTTCCCCGTTCTTTAATGTCATCAATTTCAAGCAAATCCTGCTTGTCCTGTGGTTTAATGTCGCTGTTGGAGCATATAAAGTTAATCAGAAACGAGTAAGGCTGAATGTTCTGAATGGCAAAAGAAACTTCATGCGGAATGGCATGATTGAGCTTAACGATTTGCAGTGATACTTCTTTAAGTGAAGAAACGAGTGCAACAAATTCGCTGTCCTGATCAAACGGTTTAAATTCCGGTAATTCGCGGGTTTCCGCTACAAAATATGGTGCTGATTTCACAAAATTCACCACTTCAAATCGTCTGAGTCCCTGGATAATAACGGAAACAGTGCCATCGGGCATTTCGATGATTTTAAGAATTTTGGCAAGCGTTCCGGTTGAAAACAGATCATTTTCACCCGGCTCATCCACTTCAGGATCCTTTTGGGCCACACAGCCCAGCAATTGTGAGCTGTTGTTGACATCCTCAACGAGTTGTTTGGACTTTTTTCGTCCAACAGTAAGGGGCATAACAACTCCCGGAAATAAAACAGTATTACGCAGTGGCAAAACCGGCAGATTTTCCGGTATTTCGGTATTCATTAATGAATCTTCGTCTTCATTAGCAACAATGGGGATTACGTCGGCATGATCCTGACCCTGCAAATCCATCATATCTTCAAATTCTGACTTTCTTTTGTATCCCATGATAATTATTAACTTATTTCAAAAGATTAACACATTAACAGGCCTTATGTTTGATCACAAATCGGCCGCATAATGCTAAAATTTTTAGAATTTCCTAAAAGTTTTTGTCTCCTCGAAAATATGCCTGAGCATACTTTTATCCATCTCTGTAAATTTCCTGTTACGACGTTGCATCACAATGTCTGCTACCTGAAATGCTTTGGAAGGTTTGTACTCTGTATATCCGTTGGCACCGCCCCAGGAAAAGGATGGCACAAAATTCCGCGGAAAGCCCTGGCCAAAAAGGTTGCAACTAACGCCAAGCACTGTACCGGTGTTAAACATCATATTGATGCCACATTTGGAATGATCCCCCATGATGAGGCCGCAAAACTGTAGCCCGGTTTTCACAAAACGTGCCTGATCATATTCCCACATTTTAACTTCTGCGTAGTTGTTTTTAAGGTTGGAATTGTTGGAATCGGCGCCAATATTGCACCACTCTCCTATCACGGCATTTCCCAGAAAACCGTCGTGTGCTTTGCTGGAATATGACTGAAAAACCACATTGTTAAGTTCCCCTCCTGCTTTTACCCATGGACCAAGGACGGTGGGGCCGTACACTTTGGCTCCCATTTTTAACACCGCGTGTTGCTGCATGGCAAAAGGGCCGCGTATCGAACAGGATTCCATCACTTCAGCATCCTTTCCGATATAAACCGGACCATTGCTCGTGTTGATAACAGAGGCCTCAACCTTTGCACCATCTTCAATAAAAACAGGATATTCACCAATCAATATATTTGTATCGCTCAGTGGCTGACTCTGACGTCCTTTGGTAAGAATCTCAAAATCCATCTTTATCATGCTTCCCACGTGAGTGAAGATATCCCAGGGATACTGCAAAAAAATCACTTCTTTCTCATATGTTTCAGCATTGTCAGTGGATTGCATGCATGTATTTATATCTGATTTCTGACAAATAGCAGCAATCACCTCCCCGTTTTTCACCAGGCTACCGCTTTCCATTCTGCGGATGTGCTCAAACAAGGCTTTGTCGGGCAATACTGATGCGTTGATTACAAGATTACTTTTGTCGGATTTCAGTGGCCATTTTTCAGACAGGTAGCTTTCGGTAAGCACTGAGCAGGGCTGATCAAACAGGTGCTCCCAGCGTTCCCTGGTGGTAAATATGCCGGTTCGCAAATCAGCCACCGGCCTTGTCCAGCTTAGTGGTTTAAAGCGTGTATGCTTGTCTGCATCGGCCAATATAATGTTCAGCATAAGACATGAGATTTTTTGAACTTCCAAAGATAAGGAAAACCTGCCTGAAGTCATAAGGATAGCGATTGTTTTTGGATCCGGAAAATAAGATACTACCCCGGGGATTATTTATTCAATCAAGCTATTAAAGCATATCCTTTTCAGCGTGTCAAAATACCATAAAAAAAACAGGCTTAGTAAAAAATATTTGAGGCATGCCTTGCTGTTGTCGAATTTCATGTACCAAAAACTACAGCTTTTATGCTATCGTGAACTTGCAATAAAACCTTGGGAAGCACGGCCATGATTTCTTGCTCAAACAGAAGGCAAATCATTGCAATTAGGCGTTTCATCATCCCAAACAGATATAAAATCATTTCTGCAACCAATGGTTTTGATATTCATCCCACAATTTATCTGCCTGATCCCTGCTAATGTTTGTAAATCTCTGAACGGCTTAGTCAACGAAAAAAATGCTGCTGGTCGCTACACTGCTCCCTGCGCCAGGGGGAAGGCGGATTAGCTTGCCGCAGCACTTTTTTATCTGACTGCTGCTGTGGCAGAGTGACAGAATAAAACTCCTGTTCACAGCTTTGCAGGAAGAAAAAAGTGCAAGGCAACTAGAAGCCGGAGACCGCCAGGGCGCCCTGATTATAAACACAAAACTCCCGCTGCAGAATCAACGGGAGTTTAAATGTCTTTATAAAAAATGCGATTTACTCTTTCGCTTTTTTGTCGTAATGTTTTTTGTAGCGATTGCGGAATTTATCCACACGGCCGGCGGTATCCACAAGTTTCACTTTACCGGTGTAAAATGGATGTGATGTATCTGAAATCTCAAGTTTACAAAGTGGATATTCTTTGCCTTCAATTTCAATTTTTTCTTTTGTATTTACAGTGGACTTGGCGATGAACACCTCATCGTTAGACATGTCTTTGAATGCCACCATTCTGTAATTATCCGGATGTATTCCTTTTTTCATTGCCTTTAATCTTTTAGATTATTCAAATTCAGGGCTGCAAATTTAAGGATTGTCAGCAAATTAACAAAGTTTTCTGTGGTTAATTTTTATTTTTTCCTGAAAAGCGCTAATCATTGGTAAATCGCTCAAATTTAGCATTTCTGTCAAACAGGTAGCGATAGGTGGTGTGGATTTTTGCTCTTTCGGCATTATGCATCTGTTTGTAAAGCTTATTTACTGTATCATTGTACTCACCCACCCATGACATTTCGATCTCTTTGATGCCGTGTTTCTGCAATGTCTCGGCCATTTCCATAAAGAGGGGGCCGATGATACCGGATTTCTGATACTCCGGAATCACACCGCTGATGAGCTGCCGCGCCCTGGTCAGCACTTTCGGATTTCGTTTTCTGCGCAAAAATCTGATTTTATTCCACAGGCTTAGCTTGCCATTAAAAGGTTTGATGATCTGATTCACATCGGGAAAAGTAATGACCATACCAACGGGTTTATCCTGATCATAGGCAAACCAGATGAATTTCTCATTGATAATATCTTTTGCATCCTCAAGTATCTGCTCAATTTCTTTCCTGTCAAGTGGTGTATAATCTTCGTGAAAATCTGCCCATACCGTATTGAAAATAAATTCGATATCATCAATAAATCTGTCAGCTTCCCTGAGTTTCAAATGTTCAAATCTATAGTTTTCTTTCCCCCCGATGTATTTGGCAAATTTTACCTGACGCTGGTTAAATGGCTTCTCCAGGTTGATATGATAAGAGTATTGGTTATAATAGTTTTTAAAACCATAGTTTTCAAAAAGGTCTTTATAATACGGTTTATGATACTGCATTCCGTAGCCCTGATGAGTAAACCCTTCGACAAGCAGGCCCCAGTACACAAAATTTTCACCAAAGTTTATTGGACCATCCATGGCTTCCATGCCCTGATTTTCCAGCCATTCCCTGGCTTTATCAAAGAGCATTCCGGCCACCTTTTGGTTGTTTACGCTTTCAAAAAATCCGATTCCACCGGCGTAAGGCTTGTGTTTCATGGCCTTGAGCTTATGAAAGAAAGCCCCGATGCGACCGACAGCCTGCTTATCCTCATCAACAACAATCCAGCGGACTGCATCTCCGTTCTTAAATGCCAGATTGTGTCCGGGGTCAAAAATGGACTCTATTTCAACATCCAGCGGACAGACCCAGTTGGGATCATCGGCATATATATTCCGTGCACAATCAAAAAATTGTTTTTTGCTTGTTTTGTCTTCAACTTTAACCAATGTGAATTCAGCCATAATTATGATTTTTTTTGTCTTACCGTCGCAATTTACCCAATAATCGCAAAATTTCAAGGTAAAGCCAGATTAAAGTTATCATTAATGCAAAAGCGCCGTACCATTCGTAGCGTTTGGCGGCTCCCATAGCTTCTCCCTCGCTGATATTATCAAAATCAATGATAAGATTAAAGGCCGCAATGCCAACAACCACGAGGCTAAAAAGAATGCCAATGGTACCTGAGCCGTTCACCATGGGAATACCCTCTCCGATATTGAACATACCCATAATCCATTGTGCCAGGTAAACCAGCACTACTGCGCCCGTAGCAATAAACACGCCACGGCGAAAAGCTGGTGTGGCTTTAAGAACACCTGTGCGATAGAGAAGCAGCATAAGTAAGAGCACGGCAATGGTAAGCAAGACAGCCTGAAATACGATACCATCGTAAAGACTGTCATACATCACAGATACAGCACCCAGAACAACGCCTTCAGCCAGGGCATAAAGCGGAGCGGTAATGTGGGCAGTTTTTGGCCTGAAAATGGTTACCAACGCCAGGATAAAACCAATGATGGCGGCACCAATCAGGCCTCCGTTTATCCACGTGGCTCCGGCAAGTGCAGCCTTCCATGTTAAAGCACCTGTAATCAGTATTAGTCCCAGCATCAAAAAAGATTTATTGATGGTTCCTTTGATGGTCATCTGCCCATGGAGTTCCTTTGCTGCGGCAGATTGAAAAACCGCTTTGCTAACGGCCGGGTTGGATGTTCTCATATCTTTTTGCTTTCGTTTATAATAATCACGCAAAATTAAAACTTTTGTTACATTAGATTATTAGTGTTTTCTTAAAACATGAAACAGTAAACGAATTATATCGCTAGTGTTTTTCACCATGTCATGGTTAAAAAAGTTCTATTCTTTACTGTCCGGTGAATGTTTCGGGAGTTCTTCCTTTTTGGGATGTCTGTGATAAATATCGATGGCCACAATAACAGCAATGAAACCCCAGAAAGGTGCTGAGGCTTTGTCTGTATCAAGAAAGTTATTAAGAAATCCGTGGGTAAAATAAGTCACAAGTCCGGTAATAGTCATCAACAAAAGGGTACGGGTATCCTTGTCACCACAATTTTTATAGTGCCGAAGACCAATTACAAGAACGGCAATAAAAACAGCGATAAAACTCAGCATACCCAGAACGCCCTGTTCGGAAAGCGGTCCGAGATATTCAGAATGGGCATTTCCCATGTCCCCTGCATTGGTAGAAATAATGGTTTTTTCGTATGAACGCTGATACGGCGCATACTGAAATTGATAGGTGCCTGGCCCCCAGCCCAGCACAGGCTTTTCCTCAAACATCCTTATGGCGGAATTCCACCGATTGATACGTTCCCGGTTTGATGCATCGGTAGCTACATTGCTGATGCTCTGTATATGTTCCTTAAAATCTGTTGAGCTGTCCTGCTTATTCTGCTCCAGCACAATCATAATATCCGTTTTAAAAATAAAAAAGGCTGCCACAAATACTGCCAGGCCTGTAAGCACAATTTTATAATTGATTTTCAGACGGATTATGAGGTACACGCCGAGTGCTGCAATAAGGCTTACCCAAGCTGCCCGTGTGTATGACAATACGATGGAAAGCAATAGTATCATCAACACAAAAACAATTACATACCGGAAAAATCCTTTATACTTTTTCAGTGACAGCATGCCAATCAAAATGGGAACATACATAGCAAGAACAGCTCCGTAGGAGGTATGGTCTTTGTAAAACGGGTTCATAACAAAGTGCGCTGTACGCTGGGTAAATCCCATACCGGCATGTTTTACAAGGGTAATTCCGATCACGATGAGCAATGGAATCAAATATATCCAGAAATAGCGGTAAATGTTCACTTTTTTCCGGAACATGAGGACCAGCAAAAAATAAAACCCGACAACGAACCAGAATCTGGAAAGGAAGAATTTTACGGACACCCAGGGCAAAGTACTGGTAACAGTGGTTATGAGCATCCAAAACAACATGAAATATATCACCCAGGAAACCGGGTGGTTTGTAATGCGTTTATCATAGGTGTTTTCCAGAGCCTGCTTCATAAGGAATATCACCAACAGCCCAAACAAAATCGGCTCTGTTGGCAGGGCCATATCGAAATCCACTCCGTACATGATTTCCTGTAGGGGGATGGATAATGGCACAAAAAAAATGCACACCCACAGGAGTTTATCCATGGCAAAGAAACCAAAGAGCAAAACCAGCAGCACAAAAGGTAAAGCGCTGGCAGCAACTGTCTGTTTAGTTACCAGCACATAGGCATTGAGTGCGATGAACAAAAAGCTCAGCAGATAAAACAGCCATATTTTTTTGTGTTTAAACTCCACGATGTTTCGAAGATATCCGGGCTTTATCGATAAAAATCAGTACAAGTATACCTGCTATCAGCGCACCAAGAACAGAAAAAAGAACAATGACCCATCTAATTGGATATGCTTTTTTATCGGCAGGAAAGGGTGCTGAAACCACATGAGCATAGGATATTTCCTTATTGGAATCCAAAATACTGGCATCCAGTTTTTTCTGAAATCCATTCCGTATTTTCATGGCATTCCATAAAAGAGAATCTGTTTTCAGATATTCACCGCCAAATTCTTTCCAGTTGTTAAGCTCTTTTCTAACATCTTTCAGATTTTTACCCTGTGCAATAGCCTCCGAATATTCTTCCACCTGAATTCCATAGTCAAGCAGGTTATTTTCTTTTCGGTATTTATTAAGCACGCCTGTCAGGGAATCGATTTCCGAGTGCTTTCTGCGAATTTCATGTTTATAGGATTTAACCAGTTCCCCGGATTTATTTCTGTTAAGGGCGAGCACTTTCTGGTTATAAAACATGATGATAGAATCCACCACATCTGACGCCAGTTGAGGATCACTGTCAAGAAAAGTGATTTCAATGGCCTCATTGGGTGTTTTGCCAAAACTGATATGTTTATCAAAACGACTGTTCAGGATATTTAGGTATTCAGGGTCATTGGGAGCAATACCATAATGCTCGTCCAGGTCAAATGCCTCATATATATCAAATCTGATATCATTTGATTTGATGATTTCCAGCATTTGTTCTGTTTCAGACTCCTCGGATAAAGGTGAAATATTGAAAGGATATAAAACGGCTTTGGATTCAAATTTTGGGTGAATAAACAAACTTGATGAAAACAAAACGCTTAAGCCACCGGCAACAAGCATCAGGATCAACAAGTGGTATTTCCATTTGCTAATCAGCTCAAACAAGCCTTTGTTTTTAAAGTAGTTTTCCATAGTATTATAATTTGGCAACAAAAAAACCCAGGTATGAATCTTAATTTTAATCCTGAATTTTGGTTTTATTTTTTTTTTATATTTTCAATAATAATCAAAGCAATCAAGGCCAGCAATACACTTGATATGGTAGAAAGCATAACAATCAGCCAGCGAACCGGATAACTTTTCTTTTCGGCTTTCACTGCATCATTTACCACATACTTGTGAGGTAAATCCTGAGTGGCATCAACTTTTGCCTCAACATATTTGGATTCTATCTCTGTGAGTTTCTTTTGTTCAAACTCCAACTGTCCAATAATACCGGTATAGGCTGCACCGTATTTTGCGAGGGTATCAAGTTTTTCCTTAATTGCCTTAGCTCCACTAAAATTTCCCGATGCCAGAGCGATGGCATACTGATCATTGAACACTTCACTCTGGGAGGAAAACTCAAATATGCCACGCTCATGCAATTTATTAAGCGAGTCTTTCATTTCCTGTACCTGTTGCTTCTGATTCTGATAAGCTTCTCTTACCAGCTTCAGGGCTTTACCTGCCCTTTCCTGTTTCATGGAATTCATTACAGAGTCAAGCTGTTCAGCAATGCTGTTGGCAATAAGAGCAGCGGTATCAGGGCTATGGTCAAGTACCTCAATCTCTACCGACATAAACTCGGTACGATTGATATTTATATTGTTGTCATATTCCCTGTAAAGATTTGTCAGAGGATATTTTGAATCCATTTCTATGCCATAATGCCTGGCAAGATCATATTTCTCAATAATGCGGTTTCTGATTGTGCTTGATTTGAGCACCTGTATCATCTGTTCCACCTCCTCCTCTTCACCAAAATTGAGCAGCTCATTCTCAGTGGCATTGCTTGAAAGCAGTGCTTTGGAAATGCTGGTGGAGCTGGTAGGATACAAAATAACAGTTGATTTGTATTTTTCCTCAATTACAAGACTAACTGCAGCAGAAGCTAGTACCGCAACCACGCCCACTATCAATAGAGGTTTCCAGTACTTGACAATCAAGTCCAGAAGGTTGTTTGCTTCAAATTGGGCTGAATAGCTTTTATTCTCCTTCATGCAATTTTTTCAAAAAATTTAACATCAGCTGCAAACATAGGAAAAATTTCAGTAAAATCATTGAAATTAATAACCAACCTCAGACATATCTCAACATCATGATTTTCAAAGCTTTTTTATCCTGAATGCGAAAAAAACCCCGGCACGAAAATAAAAACCGGCATCTTAGCTATTACAGTGTCGGGTAAAAATATCGCTTTCCCACTTGTTTTGCAATTTGCGGAAGCACAGGATAATAAAAAAGTATTACCTTTGTTATTGTAACCTAATTTGTTATTATGAGAAAGATTCAGGAGGAACCCTATTGTAATGAATGTAACAGGGTTGTAAACACCATATTTTCAAAGTTGCTTCCGGATGAGTTGGATTATATCAACGAAAAGAAAACCTGCGGCCGCTATGAAAAAGGCATGATGCTTTACGACGAAGGGAACCGGATTAATGGGTTTTATTGCATTTGCAGCGGAATAATCAAGGTTTTCAAAACCGGCGTTGAAGGCAAAGACCAGATCATCCGGTTTGCCAAACAGGGTGATATCATTGGATACCGGTCTGTCATTAGCGGAGAACCGGCATGCACATCTGCCAAAGTACTGGAAGATGCTGTGATCTGCTTTGTTTATACAAGTGATTTATATTACCTGCTGAGAAAAAATGCGGAATTCGGTATTGAAATGTTACAACTTGCCTGTACAGAACTGGGGGAAGCCAATAATTTCATCACCGATGTTGCACAAAAATCTGTACGGGAAAGACTTGCTGAAGTCCTTGTTAACCTGAAAAATGATTTCGGGCTTGATGAAGATGGGATACTTCAGATTTATCTTACCCGGGAGGAACTTGCCAACCTTATTGGTACAGCTACAGAATCTGTAATACGACTTCTTTCTGAATTTAAAAATGATAAACTCGTGGCTTTACAGGGAAGAAAAATCAAAATAATTGATGAAGCCAAACTCAACCGCATCGCAAATATGATGTAGGGATGATACCTGAAACTCTACTGAATAAAATCCAAAGAGGTCAATACCTGAAACCGGATGAGGCGCTTCAACTCTGGTCGAAAGCCGATTTGCCGGAACTTATGGAACTTGCTGACAAAATAAGGCAGGATAAGCATCCCGGTAATAAAGTAAGCTGGATCATTGACAGAAATGTTAATCTCACCAACATATGCTTCTCCCGCTGCCTCTTCTGTAATTTCTGTGTAAAAAAACAGAATCCTGAAGCCTACGTGCTAAGCATAGACGATTACAGAAAAAAAATTGGTGAGCTTTTTGCTCTGGGTGGCGATCAGTTGCTATTACAGGGGGGTATGAATCCTGAGCTGGGACTGGATTATTATGTTGATTTGTTCTCCAGCCTGAAAAAAGAATATCCCACCCTCAAACTGCACGCCCTGGGTCCACCGGAAATTGTATGGCTTTCAAAACAATCCGGAAAAAGCTACACTGAAGTACTGAAAACACTGATTGATGCCGGCCTTGACAGCTTGCCCGGTGCCGGGGCAGAAATCCTCAGTGACAGGGTAAGAAAAATTGTTTCGCCCGGCAAAGCTTCGGTAAAAGAATGGCTTGATGTAATGAGAGCCGCCCACAAACTGGGAATGATCACCTCTGCCACCATGATGTTTGGCTTTCTGGAAAGCATAAAAGAACGCCTGGAGCATCTTTTGCTTATCAGAGACCTGCAGGATGAGCGGCCGGCCGGCACACCGGGTTTTACCGCATTCATCCCCTGGCCATATCAGCGGGAAAACACCCGGCTACATCAGGCTTTTCCCGATATGCCTGATGTATACGCTGCAGAATACCTGAAAATCATAGCCATAAGCCGCATTCTACTGCCCAACATACCAAACATCCAGGCAAGCTGGCTGACCGTGGGACAGGATACCGCTTCCATTGCCCTGCATGCAGGAGCCAACGACCTGGGCTCGGTCATGATAGAAGAAAATGTAGTTTCAGCAGCCGGAGCACATTATTCGCTCAGCCCGGAAGGCATGAAAGAACTGATCAGAAATTCAGAATTTGAGCCAGTCAGAAGAAATCAGGCATATGATTATCTGAAAGATCAGGACTGACCGGGTATTTTCATTGTCCAGAGTGCAGCCTTCATTTTTCGCATCTGATCCCGGTTGTTACCACGCGGATCGTAAGTAAATGCTTCAATACAGACAAATTCATTTCTGGCTTTATCCCATTGTATAAAAGCAGCAAACGGACCACCCATAAAATCACCTTCAACCTTCCACAAACCCTCCACTATCCAGGTTTGCTCGTTGCTCACCATACGTCGACTCATGATGGGATAGTGAAATTTTGTTTCTGTTGTCATATAACTACCTTCCCGCGGTCCGGGAACATTCTTTTTTAACTCCTCATTGCGCTTTTTTACAAAATATTCCAGGGAAGCACTGTCGCGTTCATCTGAACCAAAACGATAAATCAGAAATGAATGAGTAGCCTTTTGTGTTTCATATGACAACCATGCGAAATCCTCCCTGTTTTCGGCAAGATCATACTTCTTGGGTACAGCAAAGGAAACATGATGATCCCGCTCCAGGCGCTCTCTGTATTCTGTATTGTGATAATCTTTCAAATATGAGAGAATTCTGTCACGATCGGCTTTCAGAAAGACCTCCACCATCTTTTCCTTATTCTCCTCCACAGTCTCTATAAATGACGGAACATCCGGCGCTTTGATGTACATGACGGTTTGGGGTTTGCTGTACACATTCCGGGATATGGTAATCTCTCCATACTCTGCTCCCTGTCCGATTTCAGGAACAATTATGTTTCTGTTTCTTTTGTTCAGATCTGCAAACTGACCTTTTTCTATCTGATACAGATTAAAAACCGCCTCTTCCTGCGGAACCGTGTATAAATCCCGGTGATAAACATCCTTCAGTGCCTCTCCCATCTCACCGTTCCATCGGGCATTGCTCATTACCACAAGAATCTCCCCGGCATTGCCGGTGGCAGCATCCTTCATATTCAAATCCTCTTTTGTTGACTGATTGCATGAGATCATCAATCCCGCAATCAATACTGTAATGACAAATGCAATGTATTTTTTCATAGTTCTTGTTTTTACTAATTATGTAATAATCCGATCTGCAATGATAACGCAGCAAAATTGTTTTTTAATGCATCAAAGTTTATAAAAAATCAGGACATACAAGCAGCAAAATCGCAATTCTTCACCATGCCCATCAGGATTTCATACGCAAATGCCAAGATAATGTTCAATCTCAGTGTAATGTTCTCAGGGTTTTATTATTTTTGGGGTCTATGTTTACAGAACGTCAAAATAAAGTATCTAAGCTTATCCAGAAAGATATCAGTGATATTTTCCTGAAGTATGCCAAAGAATGGTTTGGTCAGACAATGGTCACTGTTACTGTTGTTCGGATTACCAAAGACCTTTCCATCGCCAGCGTATATCTGTCTGTTTTTCCCTCATCAAAAGCAGATGAAATAGTTGAACTTTTGAATCACAATGTAAAAAAAGTTCGTTTTGAACTTGGTAACCGTATACGTCACCAGTTAAAACATGTACCTGAACTTAGATTTTATCAGGATGACAGCCTCGACCATATTGACAGAATTGATGAACTACTAAACGGATAAGCATTGAACTTTCCATTATACATAGCCAAACGTTACCTGATTTCGAAAAAACGCCGGAATGTCATCAATATCATTTCGGGAATATCTGTTACGGGTGTTGGCATCGGAACCATGGCACTGATTGTCGTACTGTCGGTATTCAATGGTTTTGATGGTCTGCTGAAAAATCTGTTTTACTCATTTGATCCCGACTTAAAAATCTCAGCCAGCGAGGGAAAAAGTTTTGATGCTGATTCAGCTTTGCTCAACAAATTAGAAAACCATCCTGACATAGCTCACTTCACCAAAGTCATTGAAGAAAATGCCCTGCTCAGATACGACGATCAGCAATTCATTGCCACGCTTAAGGGAGTTGATGAGCATTATACTGATGTTGGCGGTGTTGATACCATGATGTCTGCCGGGGAATTTACATTACACGAAGGTGGTGTACCTCTTGCAGTAGCAGGTCAGGGAGTGGCTTATAATCTCTCCCTTGGAATCAACCGGCATACACCCGTCAAATGCTTTGTCCCCAAACGAAATGCCAGATTTACCGGCAGCTTTATGGATGCCAGCAGCGCCATCAACCAAAAAAACATATATACAGCCGGATATTTTTCCATCCAGCAGGATTTTGATAATCAATTTGTCTTTGTTCCGCTGGAATTTGCCCGGGATATTTTTGAATACAGCACCGAACTGACAGCCATAGAGCTTAAGGTTGCAGAACATGCCAAAGTAGAGGATGTAAAAACCTCACTCAAAAATTTACTTGGCGATGGGTTTCAGGTGCAGGACAGATACGAGCAACATGCATTTTTTTATAAAATCATGGCCTCGGAAAAATGGGCCGTTTTCCTGATTCTCAGTTTTATTTTACTCATTGCCTCCTTCAATGTCATTGGTTCCCTCACCATGCTTATCATTGATAAAAAAGATGACATCTACACCCTGCGTAGCCTGGGAGCCAATAACAAGACCATCAGCAGAATATTCCTGCTTGAAGGCTGGCTGATAACTGCAGTAGGTGCCCTAACCGGACTGGCATTTGGGGCACTGGTAGCTTGGATACAAATACGCTTTGGCGTCATCACCCTGGGAACATCCGGTTCTTTTATCATTGATGCATACCCGGTTGCCATGCGCTGGCAAGACTTTATCGTTGTCTTTGCCACTGTCATGCTTATAGGATTTCTGGCATCCTGGTATCCTGTACGGCACATCACCGGAAAATATTTGTGAAATTTTACAACCCGCCAGCATCACAACCTGCCAGCATCACAACCTGCCAGCGTTGGGATGGTTACAACCTGCCAGCGTCGCAAGACCTGGCAGCGTTGGGATGAAACAACCCGTTGAGCGTTGGGCTAAGCGTTGGCAGCGTTGGGATGGTTACATCCTGCCAGCGTCGCAACCTGCCAGCGTTGGGATGGTTACAACCTGCCAGCGTCGCAAGACCTGGCAGCGTTGGGATGAAACGTTGAGCGTTGGGCTAAGCGTTGGCAGCGTTGGGTTGAAGCAGCGTTGGGTTAAACCTGGCAGCGCTGGGTTAGAGGCAGCGCTGGGTTAAAGCAAACAAAAAAAACCGCCCTGAAAAACAGAACGGTTTTTTTGTCGGGTGGAAGATGGGACTTGAACCCACGGCCTCCGGAACCACAATCCGGCGCTCTAACCAAGCTGAGCTACATCCACCATTTGATTGAGGATGGCAAAGATAAACAATTCCTGCGATTAATTCCAAACTTTTTTACATAATTCAATCCGCCAAACAAAGTGGAATGCTATCTTTGTCAAAAACACAGATTTTGCGCTTAAGTAAATATATAAACAATATCACCGGGTTGCAGTTCTTTCAACTGTTTCGCTTTGGTATTCTTTTTCTTATCAGCATCATCTTCTCAAAATCCAGTCTCAGCCAGGGTGAAATCGGAATATATGAAACTTTCCTGCTCATCGCCGGTGGAGTAAGCTTCTTTTGGATATCCGGCCTCCTGCAATCCCTGATGCCACTTTTCAAATACAGCAGAAGTCATGAAAACAGCACAGATAACAATCCTGTACTCTTCAATTCTGCCCTGCTGATGCTTTTTATGAGCACACTCGCCGGCCTTGCCGTATGGCTTTCTGACAGCTTTCTGGCAGACATACTGTCCTTACACACCGAATCCGTGCCCTACCTGAAAATACTGGTGGCCTATATCATCCTGTCCGGTCCGAACAATCTGATAGAATATATTTTTCTCCTCAAAAATCAATCAAAAAATATCATCATTTATGCCGTAGTAAGCCTCAGCCTGCAATTGTTTTTTGTCACTGCACCTGTCTTGCTCGGCTACGATTTGGGATACGGTTTGTATGGCCTTGTGGCTGTGAATATGATGAAATTTGTGCTCCTTGTATATCTGATAAGGCAATACAGCAAAATCAAATTATCCCTCCCCTACCTGAAAGAACACATATTACTTGCCATACCCCTCATCCTGAGCATACTCCTGTCCGGCTCAGCCACCTACTTCGACGGATTCCTGGTATCTTACCATTTCAATGAAGCAAAATTTGCGGTATTCCGCTATGGTGCACGCGAACTGCCTTTTGTGGTGCTACTGGCCAATGCTTTTTCAAATGCCATGATTCCGGAATTTAGCCTGCCTGCAAAACGACAACAGGCAATGGAACTCATGAAACAACGCTCAGCAAAGCTCATGCTTTACCTCTACCCGGTAACAATTCTTTTTCTGCTCACTTCCCGCTGGCTGTATCCTGTGGTCTTCAATCCCTCATTTACCGAAAGTGCCACCGTCTTTAACGTTTATCTTTTGGTAATCTTTTCCAGGCTCCTCTTTCCGCAGACAATCCTCATCGGCTGGAGAAAAACCCGGGCCATCATGTTCTCTTCACTCATTGAAATCCTCATCAACATTGGCCTTTCAATTTGGCTGATTCAGATTTTTGGGCTTGTGGGAGTAGCCTGGGCAACGGTCATTGCATATTTGGCACAAAAAATTATTCTGATGGCTTATCTCTGGTACCGCAAAAACATACCACCTGCCAGATACATACCTGTCCGTGCATGGGCATTGTGGAGCATTTTGTTAATAACAGCTTATCTGGGAGCCAACTGGCTTTATTGGTAAAAGTTGTTTTTGATTGTTTTTTGGGCAGCATCACCCCTTTGCCACGTATAAACATGCTCACTGCCTGCGGTTATTAGCTGCACCCGGCCATGTCTGGTTTGGCATCGGCCGCCCAGGGAGCTTCCTCCCGGTCGCTCCTGCCCGGCCTGCCAAAACCGCCATACCCGCGCACAGGCTAGCCACCTCCGTCAGGCTGCAAACTGGCATCAGCAAACAGAAAAATAAATTATTTCAGAAGCTTTCTCTCATCTTCAAGCACCTGCAATGCAGTTTCAAAAGTGGTATCTACACGATGAATTACAGGATAAAACCCTGCATCATTCAACAGGTTCCTGCTCACCATGGCCATCACCTGCGTTGACAAAAGATTGCGGCTTTGTTCCAGTTGATTTTGCGTATAATCAATGCCGGACTCTTTCACAAAACCCAGAAATTCATCAAAAATCCCGGTACTTTTCAGATGCCTTACAAGCGCTTCTGTATTATCATAGTTTTCCAGGCTTTCTCTGTGCTCCTCAGTATAGCGGAAAGCAAATTCATACACCAGATTTTTATTCTGCACCTGCTGATATAACTTGCCAGTACCAGTGGTGTCAACAGGAACAAAAATATCTGGCATAATTCCACCACCACCATATACAGTACGTCCGGCATTTGTTTTGTACTTCAGCGAATCAGCAAATTTTATGCTGTCGGCCTGCATAAATTCATCATTCATGAAGCGTTCAGTAATATTTTTATAGTAATCTTCAATGTCCTCTCCGTAATCCCTCTGAATGCAACGCCCCGAAGGAGTATAATAGCGGGCTACAGTCAAACGCAGAGCTGAACCATCATCAAACTGCACAGGTTCCTGCACCAGTCCTTTACCAAAAGAGCGTCGTCCGATAATCCAGCCGCGGTCGTTGTCCTGAATGGCACCGGCTACAATTTCACTGGCAGATGCGGAAAATTCATCAATCAGAACAGCAACATCAATCTCCACCAGGCTGCGCCGGCCATCTGTAGCATACTGTTCCACCTTGCCATGCTTGCGTCCCTGGGTATACACAATCAATTTGCCGCCTTCCAGCAATTCATCGGCAATATAATCTGCTGCACTCATAATACCACCGCTGTTACTACGCAAATCAAGAATGAGATTTTCCATGCCCTGCGACTTTAAATCCCGGACAGCATCCATAAATTCGGCATAGGTAGTATTGGAAAAAGTACTCACCTTAATATATCCTGTATTTCTGGTAGGCATATAGGCAATATCCACACTGTACAATGGAATTTCATCACGCACAATGGTGTAATGTAAAAGGCTGTCTGCATTTCTGCGTTTAATTCCAAGCTCCACTTCCGTCCCTTTTTCCCCTTTCAGCATGGACATTACCTTGCGGGTGGAAATATCCACACCGGCAATGGTGGAATCGTCCACAGTAATGATACGGTCACCGGGTCGGATACCTGCCTTCTCACTTGGTCCTCCGGAAATAGTGTGTAGTACAAGCAAGGTATCATGACGCATGTTAAATTGAATCCCAATACCGTCAAAATTGCCTTCCAGAGGTTCATTCATTTCTTTGACATCCTCTGCAGGAATGTAAACTGAGTGAGGGTCAAGCTCTTCCAGGAAATCCGGAATGGCCTGCTCTATCAGCTCTGCTTTATTGATGGTATCAACATAATTCTCGGATATAAAATCAAGCAACGCATTCAGCTTGTTCTGTCTGTTTTGCTGATGTGTGAAAATTCCTTCATTGCCACTTTGCATAAATGTAGAAAGCAAAATCCCTGCCACAACGGATACAGCAACCAATATCGGAATAAATATTTGTCGTTTATTCATAATCAAATCTGCAAATGTACAACTTCTATACCTGCTCTTTCTAACAAATCAAGCCCTTCAGTGTTCGAATAGCGATCCAGAAATACCACCCGAACGATACCGGCCTGTATAATGAGCTTCGAACATTCAATGCATGGCGAAGTGGTGACATACAGTGTGGCACCTTCGCTGTCGTTACCGGATTTAGCAACTTTCGTGATGGCGTTGGCTTCTGCATGCAGCACGTATGGTTTGGTCAGATGATTTTCATCTTCGCAATCGTTTTCAAAACCGGCAGGCGTGCCATTGTACCCGTCGGAAATGATCATGCGCTCTTTAACAAGCAATGCCCCGACTTTACGCCGCTGGCAATAGGAATTCTTGGCCCATATCTGAGCCATTTGCAGATAATGCACATCAAACTGATGCTGTTTTTCCGGGTTGGGATGTTTCATTATAATCACATTATGTTATATAAAAAAGCCCTCTTTCGAGGGCCTGTACCCAGGGTCGGGATCGAACCGACACGGTATTGCTACCACTGGTGTTTGAGACCAGCGCGTCTACCAATTCCGCCACCTGGGCATATTGGGCTTGCAAATGTAATCATTTGTTTGAATCTGCACAAATTAATTTAAATAAGCTTCATCCAAAACTCCACCTGCCAGCACCCCCCAACCTGCCAGCGTCGCAAGACCTGGCAGCGTTGGCAGAGAGAAAACACCCTCCAACCTGCCAGCGTCACCAGACCTGGCAGCGTTGGTAAAGAGACAACACCCCCC
>JBKGYK010000057.1:0-21297 GCA_046546095.1 Bacteroidales bacterium | reverse complement strand
TATCGCATTGACATGCATCGGGCTTTGCCCGATGTTCTGGGCTTTCGCTGCGTTGCAGCTTAATGCTTCAGGCTCTAAATGATGTTCCGGGTTGTTGCCGCTTTGCGGCTTAAAACCGGGCATCATCGCTGCTGCCGGGCATTTCAATCAAATATTTTGATTTATGAATGTATTGTCTCATCATACCACTGATAAATGCATGCTTTTTTTTTAAAATTCAATGCAAAAATACTGCATTAATAATCTTAGATAATGATAAAAATCGAAGACCTTCAAGGTGTTTGGCATGGCAAAAAAGTCATTTGGAAACTTCCGTTTCGCACAGTATATTTGCAGATTGCTAAAATTCAGATAAAAAAGTAAGGCATAATGCAGTCAAAATTTCCGGAATATAAAAAGCTTGATTTATCAGAAGTAAATCGGGAAGTACAGGAGAAGTGGGAAAAGGAGAATGCTTTTGAAGCATCGGTTAAACAACGTGAAGGTAAGCCCCGGTTTATTTTTCATGAAGGCCCGCCATCAGCCAATGGCAAGCCCGGGATTCATCATGTGATGGCCCGGACAATCAAAGATGCGGTTTGCCGGTACAAAAGCCTGCAGGGATTTCAGGTAAAACGTAAAGCAGGTTGGGACACCCATGGCCTACCTGTTGAATTATCTGTTGAAAAAACACTCGGCATCACCAAGGATGATATTGGCAAAAGCATCAGTGTTGAGGAATTCAACAATACCTGCCGCAAAGAAGTGATGAAATACACCGATATGTGGGAGAACCTGACTCGGCAAATGGGATACTGGGTAAATATGGATGATCCATATGTTACATATGATAACCGCTATATAGAGACATTGTGGAATTTGCTGAAAAGTATTTTTGATAAAGGGCTGCTGTATAAAGGATATACAATTCAGCCTTATTCGCCCGCCGCAGGCACAGGTCTTAGTACCCATGAGCTGAACCAGCCCGGCTGTTACCGTGATGTAAAAGATACCACGGCTGTAGGCATGTTTCGCATTCCTGCGGAGAAAGAAAACGCGTTGGTTCTGGAAAAATCGGATACGGAAACTTATTTTCTGGCCTGGACAACCACTCCCTGGACACTTCCATCAAATACAGCCCTGGCTGTCGGCCCGAAAATTGATTATGTCATGGTGAAAACTATGAATCCATATACCGGCACGACTGTCCATGTTATTCTGGCCGAGGATTGTATGCAGACATACTTCAATCCTGAGCTTGAAAATGGAGATTTTGACCAATTTCAACCCGGAAGCAAAAAACTGCCCTGGCAAATTGTGAGCAGATTTACAGGAAAAGACCTGGCAGGAATGTCTTATGAGCAACTGATAGATTGGGTTCAACCCACCAAGGATGCTTTCCGTGTGATTGAAGGCGATTATGTCACCACCGAGGATGGTACAGGACTGGTTCATATTGCACCAACCTTTGGTGCTGATGATGACCGGGTAGCCCGCCTTGCAGATATTCCACCCCTGATTTTGATTGACAAAAATGGCCAGAGGGTGCCTATGGTGGACAAAAAAGGACGCATGATGCCTATAGAAGATATCGACCCTGAATTTGTCAAAAAATATGTAAACACAGAGTCATATCAGGATTTTGCCGGGCGATATGTGAAAAATGAATATGATGACAATACCAGTGATAAAGAACCCGGCCTGGATGTTGATATTGCCGTTAGTCTGAAAAAAGAAGGCAAAGCATTTCAGGTCGAAAAGTATGTCCATAATTATCCGCATTGCTGGCGTACTGATAAACCCATTCTGTATTATCCGCTTGATTCATGGTTCATCAAAACCACCGATATCAAGGACAGAATGATTGAGCTGAACAAAAAAATCAACTGGAAACCAAAAAGTACGGGAGAAGGCCGTTTTGGTAAATGGCTGGAAAACCTGGTGGATTGGAACCTCAGCCGGTCAAGATATTGGGGAACACCTCTGCCTGTCTGGAGCACAGAAGACGGTGGCGAGCGTAAGTGTATCGGCTCTGTAGCTGAATTGATGCAGGAGATTAACAAAGCAGTAGATGCCGGTATGATGGAGGAAAATCCATTCAGGGAATTTGAAACCGGTGTTTACAGCAAAGAAAATTATGAGAAAATTGATTTGCACAGGCCTTATGTGGATAATATTGTGCTGGTAAGTGATTCCGGTGAAAAAATGACGCGTGAGCCTGATCTGATAGATGTCTGGTTTGATTCCGGTGCAATGCCTTATGCACAATGGCATTACCCCTTTGAAAATGCTGAAAAATTTGACGAACTTGTTCCTGCAGATTTTATCGCTGAAGGAGTTGATCAAACTCGGGGATGGTTTTTTACCCTGCATGCCATTGCTGCAATGATCAGTGACGATGTGGCCTTTAAAAATATCATCTCCAATGGTCTTGTGCTGGATAAACATGGCAACAAAATGTCAAAACGACTTGGCAATGCCGTGGATCCCTTTGAAATCATGAATAAATATGGCTCGGATGCACTCAGATGGTATATGGTTACCAATGCGCAACCCTGGGATAATTTAAAATTTGATCCCAAAGGCATAGAGGAGATTCAGAGAAAATTCTTCAGTACACTTTATAATACATACAATTTCTTTGCACTTTATGCCAATGTTGATGCCTACCAGCCTGGTGAAAATAATATTCCGGTGCAAAAGCGACCGGAGCTGGATCAGTGGGTGATTTCCCAGCTCAACAGCCTGATACGGGATGTGGAAAAAGCATTTGATAATTATGAACCCACCCGTGCCGGCAGGTTGATACAAAGCTTTGTCATTGACCACCTGAGCAACTGGTATGTCAGGCTGGGAAGAAAACGCTACTGGGGCGGTACAATGGATGATGATAAATTGTCAGCTTACCAGACACTGGAAACATGTCTGCTAACTGTCGCCAAGCTGATGAGCCCGATTGCTCCGTTCTATCCGGAGAAAATCTATGCTGATCTTACCATGGGAAAAGGTAAATCTTCAGTGCACCTGGAAGATTTCCCGGCTTATGATGAGAAACATATTGATACCGATCTGGAAGAACGTATGCAGATGGCCCAGAGCATATCCAGTATGATTCTTGCATTGCGGCGAAAAGTCAATATTAAGGTCAGACAACCGCTTCAGAAAATTATGATACCTGTGATGAGTAAAAAAATGCAGGAACAGCTTCAAAAAGTTGAGGATATCATCAAAACAGAAACCAACATTAAGGATGTTGAGTATCTTGATGATGCATCAGAGGTGCTTGTCAAAAAAATTAAACCTGATTTCAAAGCATTGGGACCAAAATACGGCAAAATGATGAAGCAAATTGCACCCCGTATCATGCAGATGTCACAGGAAGAGATTGCAGAACTCGAAAAAAATGGAGAAGCAAGTATCCATATCGACGGAGAATCCATCACCATTGGTATGGATGATGTGGAAATACTTTCCGAAGATATCCCGGGATGGCTTGTTACAAATCAGGGCAGCCTGACTGTGGCACTTGATATTAAGATTTCTGATGAACTCAGAAAAGAAGGTGTGGCCAGAGAACTTATCAACCGCATACAAAATCTTCGCAAAGACAGTGGTTTTGATGTGACGGATAAAATCAGGATAGAAATGGCTGCTGATGAGGAAGTTCAGGAAGCAGTAAAACAACATGAAAAATATATCTGCGAACAGACTCTTGCAGAATCAATAAAAATCTCAACTAATTTGGAACAAAATTTAACTATCCACGTAAACGTTGATAATCTGACCGCTGAATTGCTTATTTACAAGGCAGATGTTTAGCGCACAAAAATTACAACTATGGCAGAAGAGAACAAAGAAAAAAGGAGATACAACAGCGAGGAACTCCAGGAGTTCAAGGAAATAATTCTTAAGAAGCTGGAAAAGGCAAGACGGGATTATGATTTGTATAAATCAGCCCTTAATCATGATGACAGCAATGACATTGCTGACACATCGCCGACATTCAAGGTGCTTGAAGAAGGTGCCACTGTCTTGTCTAAAGAAGAAGCGGGTCGTCTGGCACAACGGCAGGCAAAATTTATCCAGCACCTGAATGCCGCGCTGGTGCGCATCGAAAACGGCACCTATGGTGTATGTCGTGAAACCGGTAAACTTATTGCCAAAGAGAGACTCAAGGCTGTGCCTCATGCTACCCTTAGTGTTGAAGCAAAGAACAGTAGAAAGTAACAAGTAAGATTGATAAAACTTGTTTTCATTGCAAGGCTGGAATAAGGCTGGAATGAAAGCAGATTGTTTTTTTATGTATGGACACTAAGCGAAAAAAAATCTGGATTGCCTCAGGCATTATTTTATTTGTACTCCTTGCAGATCAGCTTTTGAAAATCTGGATAAAAACAAATATGATGCTTGGCGAGGAGTATCGTATTGCTGACTGGTTTATTATCCATTTTACAGAAAATCCAGGCATGGCTTTTGGCATGGAATTCGGCGGTGATTATGGAAAACTTATCCTGAGTTTATTCCGGCTTGTTGCCATTGGATTTATGATCTGGTATCTTTTTCGCAGTATTCAAAAAGGAACAAATAAATATTTTCTTGTTGCCTTGTCGCTCATCGTGGCAGGCGCCCTGGGGAATCTTATCGATTCAGCATTTTATGGCATGATTTTCAATCACAGCGTCCACCAGGTGGCAACCTTGTTTCCCCCGGAGGGCGGATATGCCGGCTTTCTGCACGGCAGGGTAGTGGATATGTTTTATTTTCCCATCATCAACGGACATTATCCCGAATGGGTGCCAAAAGTCGGAGGCAACCATTTTATTTTCTTCCGTCCGGTTTTTAATCTGGCCGATTCTGCCATTACTACGGGTGTCTTTGTCCTGATAATCTTTTATAAAAGAGCTTTTGAGACAGAGGAAAACAACAAACAAAACTGAATTTTCCCTCCATCCTGAATTTTTTTTCCCTTTTCACACAACCCTGAGGCAATTTCTTACGTCTTCCATAAAAGATTGCAGGAATAAAATATTTTTTGTACTTTAGTGCATTGGGGATAATACATATGAAAAAACTTGTAGTCAGCGGATTATTTGTCTTTCTATCTGTGGTGGTGTTCGGTCAGAATACCACAGACAGCGCTCCTGATATAGGTGATTATTACCTGAAGGACATAAAGGAAAAACCCTATGATAAAAGTCTATTTGATAGTGTGGATAATACGCGCATTGCCATCATTCCCCCAGAGCATTTTATCTTTGCAAAGGATATTCCTGGATATCTGCATCCCGGCACCAGCGCAAGTATACAGGTGAAAGATGTGGATGGAACAAGCTGGCCGGTGATTGATAAGGTGATGACCAAAGAGCATTTTGAAAGCCAGGGGGTGAAATTTATTGACAGAAAAGAAGTGGAATTGAGTTCCGGATTGAGTGGCGTCATATATACCCTCAGTTTTGAAGCAAAGGGGGTGGAGTTTGAAAGAAAAATGATGTTTGCCGGAAATTACAATTATACCATCTGGTTGAATGCAAATTATCCGGCAAGTCTAAAAAAAACTGTACTGAAACCAATTATGAGCAGTCTGTTGTCTGCTGATATAATAGAGAGGTGATTGATATGAAAAAACCAAAATTTGTCAGCCTGATTGCCTGCAGCTTTTTGCTGATGCTGCCATTTGCCGTATTTTCACAGAACCCGGATAATGTGCTTATACATAACATTAATTACGAAACCGAAGACCAGGATATGTGGGGGCCCGGTGATGCATTCAGCCTCGATTTTGACTATGATATCTTCAATCTTGAATGGAACGAGTCGGATCATATCGGATCTTATACAGAAATCTTCGGCGAAACCTTTGGTATGGGCCTGGACTATGGCTTTTGGGGTGTATTCAGATCAACTTTTAGTATCCATGGCTTTACTCTGGGATGGATTGATATCAATTATCCGGTAGAAATTACACTTGATTTTCCTGATGATTACAGCTTCGACCACGGTGAAACTGTTACCATCAATACCTGGTATGATGTGCAGGATGATTATTATCTTGAAACACACTTTCCCGAGGCAGGGGTCATTGCACTGGATCTGGAGTTTGGCCTGGGAATGCATATGGACCTGGTGGTAGAACTCTTTGGAACAACAACCATACCACTGATTCCTTCCTTTAACATTCCATCTGAACCGGTACCAGGCGAACCCCTCCCGCATGACTCCATTGCTATATTTTATCTTAATGGTGAAACAGGAGAAGTGGTATATCCTTGTATCGATCCGGTTACCGGTCTCCCGGCATTTTGCGATGATGACATACTACCTGTTATTATACCGGACTGGTTTGGCATCGGCCTGACCGGAGAAATAGATTTGCCCTATGTGGAAACGACTGACTGGCTCGACCCGGAAACCCAGTGTCTGCATGCCTATGGGCAGGATAATTGGATACACTTCAATCTGAACGTTCTGACATTCCTGAGTGCCATCGCAAATGTGATTCCACCTCCTACCGGACCGGCAATTTCCCAGGTGATTGATATTATTGAAGGAGGAACCATAAACTATGATGTAGGTCCTGTATCAGCAATCATTGATTATTATATCCTTCAGATTTCTTTTGATATGAACAGCTGGATGACACAGGAATTTGATTTTTGTCCAACCATCTGGACAACACTTGGATTTCCGATCAGTATGCCATATACAGTTACAGATCCCAACGATGGCGATAATATAGTGGATGCCGGAGATGCTTCCGACATTACTTTTGAAGTTAACAATGACCTGAATGTGACCTATCCCTGTCACGACTGGGACTCTATGGACATCAGTGTAGAATATGATATTACACCGACTTTTACCAATCATACCTGGGATTCCCTGGCTTTCGACTTCCTTTATTCCGTAGTCTGGGCCTCCATAGAAATTGTGCTGGAAACACCTTTCAAGTCCAATGAAATACCTCCATTCTACCTCCCCGTTACTTATGAAGACCCGGAAACAGGAGAAACACAATACCTTGAAGCCAGTGCCCCGGGCTATCATGTGCCTGAGGTTGATTTGTCAGATTACCTGGCAAAAGATGAATATGTTTATGTGGATACAGCAAAAAACGGTGCAAAAGATATTTCTATCGGACCCTTTGAAATCGGACCTTTGCTGGAAGGCTCGGTGCCACTGGGGCATATCCCCATCAACTGGTTTGATGAAACCTGGGAGATGGCAGGCTTCTATGAAGATGATGATTCCATTCAGGATGAAGTCAATATCATTCCTCTGCCTGAACTTGATATGGAAATTGAGGGCAATGATATTCTCTGCTTCGGTGATACTACCGGAGTTATTACGGTAACAGCTCTCAACTCAACAGGGCCATACACCTTTGAATATTCTACCGGAGTAGTAAATACACATATGGACCCAGTCGACAGTATTTACGTACCTGCAGGATATTACTTTGTTACAGTTTCTGATGTGTACGGATGCGAAGTCACCTCCGAACTGAATGTGACGCACCTTTATCCACCGATTTGGTCTGAAACCGACGGGGATGATGTACTTTGTCATGGAGAAGCTACCGGCAACCTGTATGCTGAATCCGGTGGGGGTGCCCTGCCGCACGGATATTACTGGGATCCGCCTGGCGTTGATCAGCAAAATGTGGAGAATGTGTATGCCGGTTGGCATTATCTTACCATTACAGATTCTGTGGGGTGCCTGCATGAAGATTCTGTATTTATCGATGAACCGGATGAGCCACTAAGCATGTCTTATGAATTTACAAATGTTTCCTGTCATGGTGGTTATGATGGCGCCCTGGATGTTACTGCTGCCGGCGGAACACCACCCTATTACTACGAATGGGACAATGGTATGCTGACAGAAGATTTGATGAATATTCCGGCCGGAAATTACACCATTACCATTACAGATGCCAACGGCTGTGACCTCTCACATACTATGGTGGTAATTGAACCCGAACCTGTGGTTGCCAATATACAGGCTGAAGATGTATCATGTCATGGATTTGAAAATGGCAGCATTGATCTAAGCGTGACAGGTGGAACACCACCATATGATTATCAATGGAATAATGGTGACGGTATTGAAGACCTTGAAGATGTAGAAGCCGGAATATATATTGTTACCATCACCGACCAAAACAATTGCCAGACATACGCATATGTACAGATAGATGAACCCGACCTGCCACTGACAGCAGAAATTGAACATGAAGATGTCAGATGCTACGGGGAAGGCAATGGCTGGGCTGAAGTCAACGTCTACGGAGGAACAGAACCTTATTATTATCACTGGTCCAATGGTGAAATCGGACAGAGCATTGATACCCTGGATCCGGGTACCTATGCTGTAAGCATTACAGATAACCACGATTGCCTGGCTTACGATACAGTAGAAATCATTGAGCCGGATGCTCCCTTGTCGGCTTCCATCACGGCCACCGATGCTTCATGCGGTGGATATTCTGACGGATCTGTAGAAATCACCGCCTCCGGCGGAACTCCACCCTATCACTATAGCTGGTCAAACGGCTCCTGGGAAGAAGATTTGCAGAATGTTCCGGCAGGTATATATACCGTCACTGTTACCGACGATCATTATTGTCATTTTGTGATTTCTGATACGGTCAGGCAACCGGAACCCATCACCACTGTGGCACTTGACGACCCAACCATATGTTACGGTCAGACAGATACCATTGGCTTCAATATGATTACCGGTGGTGTGCCACCCTATGACGTATTCTGGACACATCACGGGATGATGGGGAATCCTATTGAAGTATATCCGCAGGAAACAACAGAATACGGAGCATTTGTTTTGGATGCTACAGGCTGTATCAGTGATACATCTTACTTTACGGTTACTGTGCTGGACTCTCTGGAATTTGATGTTCATGCAAACCGCGATACGGTATGTCCGGGAGATGAGGTGACATTCAGCATGAACCTAAGAGGAGGCGGTGGCTGGCCATATGAAGTATACATGAATGACAGCCTGATTGAAGGTTCTGAAATTGTTGTAACACCGGAAACAGACTCTGTATTTGCCTTCACAGCCTGGGATGCTTGTCACTTTGACAGTGTTTATGTTGAATATCCTGTCGAAACCCTGGAGTTGCCACCGGTAGCAATCAATGCTGATGTAACCGAAGGTTGTCAGCCACTTACCGTACATTTTAATGAAGGTAGCCCGGATATTGGCCAGGAATACCGCTGGAATTTTGATGATGGTGACGTGGAAAACCTCTCATTTGACAAACAGCCGGTTCACACATTCTATAATGCCACTACATATCATGTCAACCTTCTGGTAACCTCAGCCGAGGGATGCCGTAACAATGATAATGTGGCCATAACTGTACATCCACGACCAGTTGCAGAGTTTGAACCATCAAAGATCAATGTTTCGCTCAACAGTCCTCTGGTTACTTTTACAAATTATACGGACGGTGGTTATTTTTATCACTGGGACTTTGCCGACGGAACGCTATCTGAACAGGAAAATCCACAGCATTCCTATAGCCAGCCCGGCAGATATAATGTGCAGCTTGCCACTGAATCACTCTTTGGTTGTAAGGATACTGCCAGGGTTGAACTGACTGTGGCAGGGGAGTTGTTGGTATTTGCACCTACCGGATTCTCACCCAACTATGATGATGTGAATGAGGAATTTGGCATTGTCGTTTCAGGAATTGATCTTGAATCTTATCACCTGGAAGTTTTTAACCGATGGGGTGAAAAAGTTTTTGTGTCTGATAATCACGAGGATGGATGGGATGGGACAATGAACAAACAGGAATGCCCGGAAGGTGTTTATACCTGGATGCTTGAATTTGAAGATTATTACGGAAATGTCTATGAGCGAACAGGGAAAGTTACCCTGATGCGTTAAAAACCAAATCCATATATGAAGATCAAAAGACCGGTAATATGCCGGTCTTTTGTGCTTCATTACCATTACCTGCGGCAGTTTTTACAGATAAAAAATATTATTACATTTGTTTTGTAATCAATGGACGGGGATTATGCAAAAGCTACTTTTTCTGACAATATCAGTTTGTCTGGGGATGACCAATGTCTCGGCACAAACGGGTTGGTTCCGGGGATGTGTTACAGACTCTGAAAATGAACCGCTTTATGGTGTCAATGTGATGATTGAGCAGGATGACACGGATTTCACAGATGGAGGAATCACAGACTTTGACGGGGATTTTAGCTTCGAGCTGAAGCCCGGTGATTATCTTGTGAAATACAAGTACGTGGGATACAATACCCTGGAAAAAAACATCACAATTGCAGAAAACGATACCATTGTTGAAAATGTCATCCTCCGGGAGAAAGCAGAAATCATCGAAGAAGTTGTAGTGAGTGCCTCCAAATATGAGCAGAAGCTTTCGGAAGTGACAGTTTCTATGGAAGTTGTCAAGCCCAAAATGATTGAAAATACAAACACCAATGATATGGAGGATGCCATCAATAAAATACCCGGCGTTGATGTCAATGATCAGCAACCCAGCATACGTGGGGGAAGTGGCTGGTCTTACGGTGCCGGAAGCCGGGTGCTTGTGCTTGTGGACGAGTTACCTATCATTGCCGCCGATGCAGGCAATGTAAAATGGGATTATCTGCCTGTGGAAAATGTATCTCAGGTGGAAGTAATCAAAGGTGCATCTTCTGTACTGTATGGATCCTCTGCCATGAATGGGGTCATTAACCTGCGTACAGCTTATCCTACTGAAAAAACACAAACAAAAATTATTTACAATGTGGGCTTTTACAATCAACCCGGAAATCCAGTCAAACAACTCAATGGAAAAACCTGGGATACTGGACTCTATACCAATGAAAATTTTTATCAGGAGGACCAGTGCGAGGTATCAGTTCCTGTGCGCGAAGAAGTATTCTACTGGGTAAATAAGCCTATGTTCGGAGGATTGAGTTTTGCTCATCAGCAGCAGTTCGGGAATTTTGATTTTGTTCTGGCAGGAAAGCACTATGTTGATGAGGGATACCGTACAGATAATTACAATAAAAGAACCCGTTTAAACACAAATATGCGCTTCCGAAGCAAAAAAATCGACGGCCTCGCCTATGGTGTCAATGCTAACTTTATGGGTGGCAAAAAAACGGATTTCCTGCTGTGGTCTTCTGAAAACCTTACAGATACAAGCGGGAATGATTCAATCGTTATCCGTCCGTTCCAGAGCATGGAAGGGGCAACAAATCCCAATGAAGGGATCAGGTTCAATATTGACCCATTTATTTATTATTATAAAGACAATGGCTCCAGATACAGCATCCGGACCAGATATTACCGGGTGCAAAATCGCATCCCTACCGATAGCACAAAAAATAACATTAGTGAAATATATTACGGGGAGTACCGGTATCAGACAGATATTGGCGATTACACAAAAATTGCGGCCGGTGGAGTAAATTCCTACGCCGAGGTGGAATCCAATCTCTATGGCAATCATTTCAGCAATAATATGGCCGCTTATGTGCAGGTGGACAATGATTTTGGAAACCTGAAAACCTCAGTTGGTGTAAGGGGTGAATATTATCGGGTGGATACAACTCAAACAGAATCCATGGTTGATATTAAAATAGGCAATAAAAACATGGAAATACCTGTAAAACCGGTTTTCAGGGCGGGAGCAAATTATCGCCTTGCGGAATACACAAACCTGCGGGCAAGCTTTGGGCAGGGATATCGTTTTCCCAGTATAGCAGAAAAATACACAGCAACCGCTTTTGCCGGTATGTTAAATGTTTTTCCGAACCCCCGCCTGGAGAGCGAAACAGGGTGGAATGCAGAAGTAGGCGGACGCCAGGGTTTTCGCATTGGCAGAGACTGGAAAGGCTTTGCAGATATTTCGGCTTTTTATTCCAGATACAACAACATGATGGAGTTTTCTTTCGGATATTTTGATACCGAAACATATATGCCACTTCCGGATACAGTGATGCCAACGGCAGATAATGTTGGATTCCAGTCAATGAATGTTGGGGATGTTAGAATCACAGGAATGGATTTTTCAGTTTCTGCAAGCGGAGAAATATTCAGAGGGCTTGATGCCATCCTGTTTGCGGGATATACCTATCTCAACCCGGTAAATCTTTACGACAATGAAGCTGACAAGGAAGAGATTTATGCTACAAAAAGCAGAGAAACAGATTATCTGAAATACAGATACAAACACAGTGTAAAAGGCAATGTCATCCTTGAGTACAGTGTCTTTTCCGCAGGAGTATCAATGATTTATCACAGCCCTGTACTGGCAGTGGATAATATCTTTGTTTCATCTGATTCCGGGGAACAAATGTTTAACAATGCTGTCTTGCCGGGATATACAGATTATTATGCATACAACAAATACAGGCCTGTGCTCACCTGGGATATGCATGCGGGCTGGCAGATGAATGAGAACATCAAGAGCTCAGTGGTTATCAGGAACCTGTTCAACACAGAGTTGGTGCAAAGACCGGGAAATATGATGCCGCCCAGATCTGTGTCATATCAGTTTACAGCAAAATTCTAGCTGTAGATCACTTCTTGTATTTTTGCATCAGTGCTTTAACAGGTTCAAGGCCCTGATAAGTGCCTTCCTGTATTGCCTTCAAAACAGCTCCGCCACCGGTGAAAATATAGTATTTTGGATTGTCAAGGGCCACAATATAAAGGCCGGGCAGCAGACGTTTGAGTTCCTGCATGGTATCTCCACCACCATATAGCTTGACAGCATCGGGGTTGGAGTCGGTAAGCTGATCAAGAGCCATGGTGCCGTCATTGAAATGGGGTGTAAATCCCATTACGGCATTGATGAAAATTGTTTTGGCTGAAAGAAACACATCTTTTACTTCTTCGTCTTCAAATGAGCCGGGAGCTACATCCAGTACATAATTGAGTTTCTGGCCTGCTTTCAAATCTTTCACATTGTGTTTTCTGTATTTGCCTTCTTTCTTGCCATCAAGTGTATCTGACTCTACAATACAGGAAAGTTCCAGAATTTTATCCTTGTGTTTTTCTGCATGCTTGACAAAATCCCTGGCAAGTTTCAGATTTTCCTCATTCACACCTTTGATGCTGATATCATATTTGGCACACAGGTATGCATTGTATATGACACCGCCCAGCACCAGCTTGTCAGCAATCTCGAGCAGGGCATACAGTGAATCAATTTTTGTATCCATCTTGCTTCCTGCCACCACAGCAACAAAAGGTGATTTTGCATTATAAATCCGGTTAAGATTTGCAATTTCCTTTTGCATCAGATAGCCGGCATAATTGGGTAAAAACTTATTTACTCCCACTGTAGAAGCATGAGGTTGCCAGGAGCCAAATGCATCATTCACAAATACATCGGCCAGGCCTGCCAGCTGCAGAGCAAAACGTTCTGCATCTTCACCACCTGCTTCCTCTCCGGCAAACCAACGCGTATTGGGAAGATAAATGCCGTCAATATCTCCATTTCGTAAATCCCTGATGTGATGATTGATCGAGGTTTCAATGCCCAGATAACCTTTCTTGCCATGAGGGACAAATTCAGGTATCTTAATGTTGATGTGCAGTTTATTGTTCAGGTAATCAACAATGGCTTGTACCGATGTGTCGTCATCAATCGTGATTTCACCGGTTTCCTTGTCCCGGGGTCTGCCAACATGGGTCATCATGATGATTTTACCACCCTTGGCGTTGATGTGATACATCGTGCCAATTGTCATATCAATGCGGTATGGATCATGTATGATGCCTTCCTTTACTACGTTATGGTCAAATCTTACCAGTACTACTTTGCCTTCTAAGTCGGCATCCTGAATTTTTGGGAGTTCTTCAAATGACATATTATTTACCTTTTTCATACCTAACAAATCAAATCAGATTTTGGTTCTCACCGCTTTTATACTTGGCAATTCTTTTCCTTCAATGTATTCCAGTAACGCTCCGCCGGCTGTTGAAATATAGGAAATTTTGTGCGATAATCCATAACGCTTCAGAGCTGCAATGGAATCACCACCACCAACCAGGGAAAACGCACCAAAATCTGTTGCCCTGGCTGTTGCCAAAGCAATTTTTATTGTACCATTACTGAAATGCGGCATCTCAAATACGCCCATGGGGCCGTTCCATAAAATGGATTTCGAGTTTTCAATGACCCTGGTAAAGGTTTCAGCACTTTTTACACCAATATCCAGACCACGCCATCCTTTTGGGATGCGATTGATGTGAGAATGCCTGATTTTAACATTATTGGTTTTTCCGTCACCAATCAGGCAATCGGTAGGTAAATATAGTTTTACATCGCTGCGGGCGGTGAGATCAAGAATCTCCCTTGCTTTATCAAGTGACTCCTCATCAACCAGAGAATCACCAACATTGCCACCCATGGCTTTGATAAAGCTGAAGGCCAGCCCTCCGCCAATAATCAGATTATCCACCCTTTCAATCAATGCAAGGACAATGTCTATTTTTGTGGATATTTTAGCTCCACCGATTACTGCTGTAAATGGCCTCTCTCCTTTGTATAATATGCGGTTGATGTTTTGCATTTCATTCTCCATGAGATACCCCAGCATCTTGTCCTCGGGGAAGAATCTGGCTATGGTGTAGGTTGAGGCATGTTTGCGATGTGCTGTGCCAAAGGCGTTGTTGACATAAACATCACCCAGTTTGGCCAATTCTTTTGCGAATTTTTCAGAGCCTTCAGTTTCTGCATTCGTGAAACGCAGATTTTCCAGCATCAGTACTTCGCCGGGATTAAGCTCTTTAACAATTTTTTCAGTTTCCTTGCCCCGGCACTTGTCTGCAAATTTCACCTCTGTTCCCAAAAGATCAGAAACATAGGGAATGATGTGTTTTACCGAATAATCCATATCCCGTTTGCCATTGGGCCTTCCAAGGTGTGTGAGTATGATGACACTGCCTCCCTCTGACATGATTTTTCTGATGGTGGGGATGGCTGTACGGATACGTGTGTCATCAGTGATTTTGTGATTCTCGTCCATGGGAACATTGAAATCCACCCTCACCAAAGCGCGCTTGCCGTGAAAATCATAATCATCAATGGAATGGTCTTCCCTGATGGCTTTGATACTCGGCAACTTTTTCCCTTCAATATACTCCAGCAAAGCCCCACCTGCTGTTGATACGTATGATATTTTGTGTTCCAGTGCATATTTTTTCAAAGCTGCTATACTGTCGCCTCCGCCAACAACAGAATAGGCACCCTTATCTGTTGCCCGGGATACCGATAATCCGGTTTTCAGTGTGCCGTAGGCAAAATGATTCATTTCAAATACACCCATGGGGCCATTCCACAAAATGCTTGCTGATTTCATAATCACCTGCTCAAATATTTCCGCGGATTTTACCCCGATATCCATTCCCATCCAGTCTTTCTTTATTTCGTTGACAGGTACATGCTCAATATTGGCTTCATTGCTGAATTCATCGGCTATCAAAATATCTTCCGGTAAATAAACACTGACCCCGCGCTTACCGGCAGTCTGTAATATACGCTCTGCTACATCCAGATAATCATCGTCAACAAGAGATTTTCCTACCTCCAGTCCTTTGGCTTTCAGAAAAGTGAATACAATACCTCCACCTATGATCAGATTGTCAACCTTTTCCAGCAAAGCTTCGATGATGTTGATCTTTGTAGATATTTTGGCTCCGCCAATGATGGCAGTAAATGGTGATTTTGCCTCCTTCAGCAAACTGTCAATTTCCTTTATTTCAGATTCAACCAAATACCCGAACAGCTTGTCATAAGGGAAAAATTTGGCAATTGTGTAGGTGGAGGCATGGGCACGATGCGCTGTACCAAAAGCATTGTTTACATACACATCTCCCAGATCCGCCAGTTTCCTGGCAAATGCCTCATCTCCACTGACTTCTTCTTCATGAAAGCGCAGGTTCTCAAGCATCAATACCTCACCGGGTTTGAGCTTGTCAGCCATTTTCTTTGTCTCCTTGCTTGTGCAATCAGGAGCTACTTTTATTTCCCTTCCCAGCATGCGTTCCACATAATCTGAAATCTTTCTGACACTCAGGGAATCATCATATTTTCCTTGCGGACGACCCAAGTGGGTCATGATGATGACAGAACCTCCCTCGGTCAATATTTTCTGCAATGTGGGTATGGCTGTTACAATCCGGGTATCATCAGTAATTTCTCCGGAATCGTTCAGCGGAACATTAAAATCAACGCGGACAAGCGCCCTTTTCCCTTTGAATTGATAATCGTCAAGATGATTCATAGTGCAGCCGTATTTTATGGCATAAAATTAACACATTTTACACGGATTGCAGCAATGTTGTTTGGTATTTTATTATATGTCAATATCTCTACCCGGCGAAAACAGCTTGATATACAAATACTCCTCTTTTTGTATGTCATGCTTAAGGCTATGACCCCCAGGTACTTCTGTCCAGGCTGCGGTACTGAATTGCTTCTGATATGTGTTCGCTGCGGATGGATTCTGATGCTTCCATATCTGCAATCGTTCGGGCAACTTTCAGAATTCTGTCATAGGCCCTGGCTGATAAATCCAGCTTTTCCATGGCAGTTTTTAAAAGCAAATTGGCTGCCTGGTCTACGGCGCAATACTTCTGCATCACTTTTGATGTCATCTGCGCATTGCTGAACATGTTTTTGTTCTGTTTAAATCGCTCTGATTGTACTTCACGGGCACGTATCACCCTTTTGCGTATATCGGAACTGTTTTCCCCGGGGGGATCTGAAGATAATTTATCAAACTCTACCGGTACAACTTCCATGTGTATATCAATCCGGTCAAGAAGTGGTCCCGAAATTTTTGACAGATAGTTTTGAATTCTGCCCGGTGAACAGGAACAATCCCGGGTTGGATGATTGTAATATCCGCAGGGACATGGATTCATGCTTGACACAAGCATCAGACTGGCCGGATATTCCACTGTGAACTTGGCCCTGCTGATGGTGACCACACGGTCCTCCAGCGGCTGACGCAGTACCTCAAGCACTGTGCGCTTGAATTCCGGAAGTTCATCAAGGAAAAGTACGCCGTTGTGGGCCAGGGATATTTCTCCGGGTTGCGGATGATTTCCCCCACCGACAAGGGCAACATCCGAAATGGTATGATGGGGCGAACGAAACGGCCTTCGGGTCATCAGTGAAGTGTCCTTGCCGATCTTACCCGCTACTGAATGAATTTTCGTTGTCTCCAGGGCCTCATCAAGTGTGAGCGGCGGCAAAACTGATGGCAGACGTTTTGAAAGCATGGTTTTTCCTGCTCCCGGAGGACCTATCATTATCAGATTGTGTCCGCCGGATGCTGCAATTTCCATAACACGTTTTACATTTTCCTGTCCCCGCACGTCTGAAAAATCCGCCTCATAATCAGAGGAAGTCCGGGCAAATGTTTTCTTAAGATCAATGGTAGTTGGCTCTAATGCCTGTCGATCTTCAAAAAAATCTACCACCTCTGTCAAATGTTCCACACCATATACATCCAGCCCCTCTACTACAGCAGCTTCACGGGCATTCGTCCGGGGAAGAATAAACCCATCCAGCCCGGCGGATTTTGCTTCCAGGGCAAGGGGAAGCACACCCTTGATGGGTAGAATGCTTCCATCCAGAGACAATTCACCCATGATCATGAAGCGATGTATCCTCTCTGATGTCATCTGCTCCGATGCAGCCATAACCCCGACAGCCAACGGAAGATCATAAGCAGATCCTTCTTTTCTGAGATCAGCAGGAGCCATATTGATGACCACTTTGCGGCCCGGCCAGTGCATTTCATTGTTTCCCAGGGCAGATACTATCCGTTGGTGAGATTCTTTAACCGCATTATCCGGTAAGCCTACAAGATGAAAATCATATCCCTTGGTGGCATTTGTCTCTATCGTCACAATATGTGCATCTATGCCATGAAATGCACCTCCGTATGTTTTTACTAGCATAGCTCTGGTTTTGAAGTCTAAAGTACATAATCAGGCATGAATATCCTAATTTTCCGGATAAAAATATTACAATACCGCAATAAAAGTTTTTCCCGGCATGGATTGTAACAAATATTCAGGATATTTTCCTGTTTATTGATGTTAATTGGCTTTCGGATGTGCCGTGCTTTGAGAACAAAATGCAAAGATATCAGTATCCGCCCCAGAATTTTCTGAAAAACCATTCAACGGAAATCAGTCCAAGCAATAGGAAAAATATCCATTTCAGATTAAGCAGAACAGATTGACTGATGCCAGAAGTGATGCGTGGCTTTGCCATGTCCCGTGATGTTAGATTTTCTGGAATATCCGGCATGTCTTCAGGATAAAACATCTCAGCATTGGTGGCTTCACTGATCATTTTCAACATGCGATGATTAGCCTGTGTTTGCAGACCTTCCATAGAAACCGGCTCTACAATGAAATTGCCTTCCTCTGAGTAGAGCTTATTCTCGTAATTCACCTCGGCTTTCCATGCATATTCACCGGCCGGCAAGCTACCCAGACTCAGGCGATAGGCATTCAGACTGCGATTGAAATTGAATTCTCTTGTTTTTTCCGTACTGTCAGTTAGGAATAGTTTAACATCAGGTTCGTTGATAAGCTCATATGCCTGATTGTACAATTCTGCTTCGAATACCACAGATTTGTTTTCAGCGATAATCTGCTCAGCCTGAACAGCAAATTGCTTGCCTGTACTTTTGGTGATAAGATATTGGGTCAGATTATTGAAGAGATCGTCAAATCCATCATGTGAGCCGTTTTGAATGTATTCCGTCATCCGCCAGCGCCAAAAACCTGTGCCTGTGATGTAGCCAAGTTTACGCTGCTCTTCACCGGAAAGGGCAATTAGTGGCTTGCCTGTTTCTACTCCATTGATGCGCTGTGTGAAAATCATGTCATAATCACCCGAAAATCTGTAGTCGGCAAAGGCCACATGTAAAGGAGGCATCCTGTCTGATAAATCAAGAAAATCTGCTGAAAGGCGGAACCTGTTGAAATCCTTTACGGCTTCCGGTTGTGCATTGTCCGTGCTTTCACCTTTTATGTCAACCCGAAGGTTGTGAGCCAGGCTGTTGAATGCCTGCAAATCTGACTGAGGTCCAAGAATATACAAGCCGGGGATGCCGCGCTTATCTGCCTGGCTTATCACCGCAGATGCCGCGTTGAGCTTTGCCGGTACCTGATGGTAAACAATGAGGTCAGTTTCTTCCAGGCTGACAGGGAGTTCATCAAGCATGACAGTGCTTACTGAGAAATTCTTGTTTTGCTCCAGTGCACGATTCATGGCCGCAATATCCGGGTGAGGTGCGGAAGCCAGAATCAAAATCTCCTGCTGATTGTCTATGACATTGACCGATATCATCTGCTGATTGTTTTCCAGACTGATTTCCCCTTCAACAGGCTCAATAACAACCTCATAGGTTTGCAAGCCTGCTTCTTTGGCTTCAATTTTGATATCTGTATAGGCTGTATGCTTGCTACCCGATACAGATACTTCTTTGCTTAGTAAAACTTCACCTTCCTGAATTAATTTGATTGTCAGTTCCTCATCATCCATCTTGTTGGCCTGATAATAGATTCTGAGCGGAAATCTGTTGTTGAGAAATGCCAGACGATTGTACTTCAAGTCGCGGATTAATGCATCCCGCTTTTGTGAAGTATCGCTCAATGCAAGAGTGAATACAGGGAATCTGAAATCACCAAAAAGAGGCAATGGCTGCCTGCCTTCATTGTACAGGCCGTCGGTGGCAAGAAGCATGCCGGCAACATGGCGGCCTGCATACCCGGCCTCAAGTGAAAAATGCAAATCTGAAAAATTGCTTAGTCCATCGGTAAAGTCTGGATTAGACTTTTCGCTGACACTGTCACCAAACTGTAGATAATGCAGATCGAAATTTTCTTCCAATGCAGATTTTAAATCTGTCAGGGCAGTGGGATAGTCATTTTTGTACCAGGCGGAATCTGCATTCAGCAAAATTGAAGAAGAGTTATCCTGGGCAATAATGAAAACAGGTGCCTCTTTTTCCGTTTTTTTGATGTTCAGGGAAGGGCCAAGAAGTAAAAATATCAGTCCGCTGAGAAACAAAAACCTCAGCCCGGCCAGCCCACGGATACCCCAAAGGGGAGCATCCCTCAGTTGTTTGTCTTTGTAGTATAGATAATAACTCAGCCCGCCTGCTGCCAGTATTCCGGGCAGCAGCCACCAGGCTGAGTATAGAAAGTTTATGTTCAAAACAGATGGGTTTTAATGTGTGCTGTTAACTAACGAAAACAGCTTCGGTTTCATTATGTTGTCATAGCGCCACACACATGCAGTGTTTGCCCGGAGACAAAGGAGGACATATCTGAACCCAGGAAAACCGCTACATCGGCTACCTCTTCAGGTTTGCCGGCACGCTTGAGAGGAATCTGTTCTGCCCAGCCATTTTTGACATCCTCCGGTAATCCAGCTGTCATTTCAGTTTCAATAAAGCCCGGAGCAATGGCGTTTGACCGGATGTTGCGGCTGCCCAGTTCCTGAGCTACGGATTTTGTAAAGCCGATGATGCCGGCTTTGGAAGCTGCGTAGTTGGACTGTCCTGCATTGCCGCTAACACCCACAACAGAGCTTAGGTTGATGATGGAGCCTTCGCGCTGTTTCATCATCTGGCGCATAAAGGCTTTGGTCATGTTGAAAACGGATTTCAGATTGATGTTCATCACCATATCCCAGTGTTCTTCCGTCATGCGCATTAGCAAATTATCGCGGGTGATTCCGGCATTGTTTACCAGAATGTCCAGTTTGCCGAAATCACTGACAATGTCTTTTGCCAGTTGCTGAGCTGCTTCGGCATTGGCGGCATCACTAACGTAAGCTTTTACTTTAGTGCCATATTCCTGCAGTTCTTTTTCCGTGTTTCTCAGATTTTCATCGTCCTTAATATCAGTGAATGCCACATCAGCACCCTCCTGTGCATATCGCAACGCAATTGCTTTTCCAATTCCGCGGGCAGCTCCGGTTACCAGAGCAACTTTTCCTTTTAGTAATTCTGCCATAATTATCTTTTTTAAACATTTTGGATGGTAAAGATAAGGCTTCTCCGTCATTTGAAAAGCGATTCACCCGATTTTTTCAAGATGTCGGAATGTTACAGCGATAAAAAAAGACTGTCTTTCAGATTGATAGGGCTTTGGGCGCATCCGCCTTTTCCGGCGCTAATGGCTTACCTGTGGCGGCACAGTCTCCGGCGCCTTTGCGTAAATTTCACCTCTCCATGAGAAATGTAAGAATGGTGAGAGCTTTTTTCCGGAAATGGAAATCAA
>JBKGYK010000056.1:0-21989 GCA_046546095.1 Bacteroidales bacterium | reverse complement strand
TGAGGCGAAACACAAAATAGAAAGGGCTTTAGCCCTGACATGATTTTTATGAATTCTGAGGTATATTCATCTTTTGACTGTAAGGCGAAACCAAAAGTCATCGGGCGAATAATCCTTCTCAATACGCAGGGCTAAAGCCCACTTATTCTTTCTTTTTGCTTGCTTAAGAGCCTTTACAAAAACCGGTCTCTCACGTTTTTTCCGGGAAGTGGGCAGGAATCTTTTTTTCCAAACCACCGGTAACGGTTCCGTGCTATCCAGCGATAAACCCTGTTGCGAAAAGAAGGCGGCAGAACACGAAAAACAGTTAATATTTCCCAGCCTCCTCCCAAAACGGAAAAAATTTTCAAGATGGCATCTGATTCTCTGTATGTTTCTCCCTGGTACCGGAGCAAAACGGTGTGCATCTGTTCATCCGCATCAGGAAACAGCGTACCTGCCTTTTCCGATTGCAGACTGACAAAGGCAATTCTGGCTTTAGGGTCTATACGCAAGACAAATCTCACCAGGGCATTACAAAGATTGCAAACACCGTCAAATGCGAGTATGGCATGATAGTTTCTCACACTTGAAAAACAAACTTCTCTGAATCAATGTTCAAATCGGGCCTGCAGCTTTTCCAGACGCGGTATGGAACGGTGCAGTTTTTCAATTTTAAACGGTTTTCCATGTCCTGGGAAAAGCTTTATGGCACCACTCTCGTTGATTTTATGCCAGGAATTCTGTAAAGCTCCTGCATCATTCACAAAGGGTGGCATTACCTTATTTCCAAAAATGTTAAAACAGGCATCCCCGACAAATGCCTCTCCATCCTCCAGAACAACAGAAACAGAGCCACTAGTGTGTCCGGGCGTGTGAATGATATTTGCCGGAAAACCCCAGGGGCGCAAATCGGTTTTGTGACGGATACGCTGGTCAACTTTCACCGGTTCATATTTGATCCTGGAAGGAAATATGCTACCCAGCCATTTCAACAATTTCCCTGTAACAGTGACAGGCCGTAGCGTTTCCATCTCTCCCTTCTCTATTTTATCTGCTTCCGCATCATGCACAAACACCGGCGCACAGCTTAGATGCTTCAGATAGGCAAGGCCTCCGGCATGATCATAATGAGAATGTGTAATCACAATAATCCTGATATCGCATGGCCGAATCCCGTGCTTATACAGAAATCTTTCGAGTTTCCGCTGCCTTTTGGGTATCCCGGAATCAATCACAAGCCAGCCTATTGCCGCGCGCACAAAATACATATTGCTTCTTCTGACTGTAAACTTCAATATCTTCATGAACACTTCTTTTGCCACAATATACACTTTTTCCGTTTATACACAAAGAAGACAAATCAGCTTTTTGGGCAACCTAATAATCTACAGAACCGACATCTACGCATATATACCTATACAGTTTACGCCTTTTACGCATTGATGCCTGGCCCTCAACAGCATATCTTTGTAATAACACATTTCATAATAGGTTTTGGTTTGGTTTTAATCCTAGTTATAGATATAAAATGTGTTGTTGCAGTATCCTTTAAAAAAGGACACTGAGGCTGCCCTTCCCAGGGGCAGCCTTTTTTTTTCAGCAATTTCATTCTGATTATATTTTTTTGTATTATTGAACTCATGAAATATCATAGCTGCATATGTCTCTTCATTTTACTCATTATGCCTGTTCTGGCAAGTGCTCAACTTGAAGACGGATTTGAAAAGGAATACAGTGTTACCGGTGGAATTTTCCCAAAAGCTGACAGCATTTCATCCGATAAAATCAGTATGTGGCCCGAACTCTACGCTACTTACGAGTCAAATATGTCACAACACTTGTCCGGCTTTTTCAGGCTGAATGTCATTATCCCTGTAGGTTTCGGATTCAAGACCAACAAAACTTACCACGACACCATCAGCAGCCGTAAGGCAAAGGGATTCGGATTAAGTCTCGGAGGCAGATATTACATTAACCAGGCCATGCAGGGATTTTATGCCGGGCCCGCTGTCAGCTACTATCGGTATAACCAGATTTATACTTATGAAAACCGTATAGGTGAAGATGAGTATGGTGTCAATGCCGTGCGCGGAAGCATGATCATCGGATACCAGCACATCTATGAAAACGGATTTACCATGCATGCATATATTGGCATTATGCTCGAACATAAGAATTATGAGCGTTTTGTCTCACTGGTTGAAACGAAACCAGTTGGCAGTATGAACTTAATCAAGCCTGATGCGGGATTTTCTATCGGATATTATTTCTAAAACGATATAACTATGAAAAAATTAATGAAAGCAGCTTTACTTATTGCAATTATTGGCATTTCAGTGTCCTGCAACAACCAACAGGAAAAAGAAGCCGAAGAAAAAGAAAAGGAAATCATTCCGAATCACGAATTGATGAATACCGAAAACATGACCATCATTGAAAATTATGAAAAGGATACGGAATGGGACATGATAAGCCGGAGCAGTTTGCAGGTAAAAGGATATAAACTTGCCGATGCGCTGAAGTTGATCGCATGTGAATCACCGGCCAAAGCCATTGTAAAAGGTGCAGAAAATCACCCCAATCCAAGAATGATGATTGAATACAAACCCGGGGATGTCTGGGAAGCAACCGACGGACAAAACAGGCAAATCGTACTTGACAGTCTGCAAAAGTATTATGACTTTACCATTACCCGGGAAACCAGAGAAATGGATACATGGGTACTAAGCGAATATGACAAAGAGTTGCTCAAGGCCAGAACAGACAACGCACTTGGCAAATCCGGCAAAACTGTCAATGATATCAGAACATACAAAAATTACACATTTTCTGATTTGGCGGAACAACTTGAACGCGACCTGAATGTACTGTTCACATCAAGCATTGACGACAACAACAGGTATGATTTCGAGAAAATAAACATCGGCAGCACTGAACGCGCCCTGGAAGATTTGAACGATAAATACGGCATGTTGTTTGCCAAAAAGAAAGAAGCCGTAGAGATGACAATCATCAATCTTCAATAAACGAAAAAACCTACTGGCCAGGCACAAAAAAAGTTCTTATAAAGCCGGGCAATTTTTTCAATGATATAGTTTTGGGCACCTTCCGCCGATGGGCGGACCGGGCTACTCCGGCTAAGGGCCACCGGCTGGAGCTTGCAGGCTCCACCTGCAAGCTCCACCGGGGGTCTGGCCTCCTTCGTCTGCCACCCTCCGTATCCCTGGTGCGGAAATCTGCCCAACAAAAGCATTTTTCCTGAAAAAAATCCATCGGTTTTCAAGAAAACAAACAAAAACGGAATAAATCTTCATTTTTTTGGCTGATAAATCAAAAAACTTAACCCTCTGTCTTTCTGTCACTTTTCCATTTTCAAATACTTACAATCGAATGTTAAACGAAAGGAAACAGTTATTAACCGACTACGGGAATTGGGGGGCTGTATGTTTGCAGTGAGCATTTCGGACAAACCGGAATCGAAAATGTAAAATTTGAAAACCTTTAAAATTTAAATGTTATGAACAACTTAGTAAATCGCGTAATTTTGATTGGAAATCTTGGTGGAAACCCGGAACTTAAAGAAATTGGTAATGACACACAGGTACTCAACATGAGCCTGGCCACAAACGAATATTTTAAAAATGCCCAGGGTGAGCGAGACAAAAAGACCACATGGCATCGTATAGTGGCCTGGAACGGTGCGGCAAAATTCATTGCTGACAAGTGCAAATCAGGCTCCCGTTTGCTGATAGAAGGCAAGCTTGAGAACAAGCAGTGGGAAACCAAAGAGGGTGAAAAACGCTATTCCACAGAAATTCGTCTGAACGAGTTTATGCTTCTCGATGACAAAAAGTAAGTAAAAAGATTTTCTTAACCTGAAAAATAACAGGGCTGATTCCATAGCGGGTCAGCCCTGTTTTTTTATCTGTCCCGGGAGGAACGCAGCGTATAAATCAATCGCATACTCAGACTAAACTGCATAACAGGGCCTGTCAATTCCGGTTTGATTACCTTGTCGAAAGGAGCATCGCTTTTTCCGCTGTAATACAGGTTGATGTTTCCGCTGGCAGAAATCATCTGTTCATCTTCCCGCAATCGCTGCCTTGTATGATCCAGGTAAGAGGTGTATCCAAGATAATGATTGATCGGATAATAACAGGCAGTCTTTTCATCAAGGCTGCTAAACTCAGCATCCATGCTGATGCCAAGATCACGTGCCTGATCCCGTTTTGACTGAATGATTTCAGTACACTCATTGCGCAGACTGTCGTAGATTTTATCACGTTCAAACACCAGAGGTTTCACAGTAATGATATCGTAAATTTCCTGTTCACCTGCCAGGGTAATGAGCTGTTCAATGGTTTTTATGTCTTCAAAGCGAAGGTGTACGTTTTTTTTAACCTCAAATCCTGCCGGGACCTGTACATGGTTTTTGGAAAACAGTTTTTTCTCCACCTCGACACCAAAGATGGGTGCCTGAGAAATAAAATCCACAAAAACAGCATCCTGATTCACACCAAGACTTGCAAGCCCGTTTTTCAGACCATTGATTCTCTGTTTAATTTTATTGTGAGCTTCTTCAATATTTTCCCCAACCTGTGTTAAGCCCAGCACCATAGTATACGCATCGGGTTTCACATTCATCAAAACATCTGCCTGAATTGTCAGAACAGAATCAGGATTATCTGTTTGCCACTGATTATATGCATGGCTTTGTTGAGATGCATACTGATTGGTAGTGTTCACAGCACTATAATCAGGCTCAGCGGAATATGAAACAGTGCGCTTCTGGTTGTAAAAATAGTTACCGGCTGCCTGAGAAAACAGCGTTACCGGGAGTAAAATCAGTAATAAAGCAATGAGATGTAATTTGTTCATATTGATGAGATTTTGGTTAATGAGTAAAGGTATAAAATAAACCCAGATCTGCTGTAACATTCAGATGCTCAAGATTATTGTATGCAGCGTATCCAAACATAAGATTAAACGATAAATTGTCCATGGCACGAAATTCAAAGCCTATCCCCAATCCAGCATTCACAGATTTTTGATGATCGCGGGCAGTATAGGGATGCAGGAAATCAAAAAAATCAGTACGCAAAGGATCGGACAGGTAGTCAACACCATAGGCATAGTAATAAAGGGATGCATACCCATGCAGGCGGATGGACTCAGTGCCCGCAAGTAAATACAAGGCACCCAGGGAAGCATGAATCTGATATTGCTCCCGGTTGCGTATACGCGGCAAAAAACCGGCCTGCCAGGTCATACGCTTATGCTGGTAGCGGTATGCCGGCCCCGTACCTGTTATGTAACCGGCAACAATTCCGAATCCGTGCCCACTGACATTGCCTGCCTCAACCTTTGCCTGCCCGCTGGAGAAATCCGGAAGCAGCAGCAATAAGACAAACACACACGATAGTAACAATTTTTTCATCATCTCAATTCCTTTTCACTAATTCAACAGGTAAAACAATCCAATTTCCCATGCAATTGACGTCATTGCAAAATTCTCATAACATCCGTATCCCCACATAAGGTTCAGAGAAAAGGCATCAAACGCTTGTATTTCCAGTGCAGCTCCAACGCTTAGGGCATACCATGCATGCTCATATATTACAAGATCCCGCCAATAGTAGCCATTATTAACATAATATTTATACGCCTGCCATTTTTCATATGTAAACTGATTTCCCTGATACAGGTATAAATTTATGTTTTCATTTCTATGCAACCGATACAGGAAAGCAATTCCCTGATTAAAATCAAATTCATAGGCATTGTTGTATATAGGCCAGGCTGCAGCCTGAATTGCAAAGCGATTGTGAACATACCGGTATGCCAGCCCCTTTCCTGTGGTTTTTCCATAATGCAGGCCGACAGCATGTGTTTTGTCAACATTACCAGGAGGATTATCCGCTTGAGAATTCTGAGCCATAGTTGACACTGCCAGCAAAACGCCAGCAACAAACAGCATACAAAACCGGTTTATATATCTCATACTGCAAATGTTAAAACATATAATACATACCGGCTTCAAGGCTCAGATGCAACGTCCTGTTTTTTCCAAACGCATAAAGCCCATAGCCGGCGGTTAAATTCAATGATAAATGTTGTTTATACAGATATTCATAAGCTGCTCCGAAGCTTAAAACCACACCTTCATTCAGGTATAAATCAATCAGAGAATGATAAGATGCTCCGTGATATAAGGGACTTCTTTCGTTGACCAGAAGCACGCCGAATTTTGGTCCTAAAACACTATTACCGGTTTCCAGGGATTTATGCCTGAAGGCAAATCCAAACAGATTAAAGCGGTCTTTTGCATTATCATCATAGCAGGAATAGGTAAACTGCAGGCTCAGTTTATCATAATCGTATCTGACTGAAGGGCCCCATCCGGTAAAACTACCCACAGCTCCACCAAGGCCATACCTTATGTTTTGATGGACAGTATCATCTGAAGCCCGGGTGGTATCCTGTGCTGATACAGAAAAAACAAGCACCAACTGCAAAGGCAGAAAAAGCAACAGTTTTTGCATCATACTCATGTGGTTATATATTTATAACAGGTTGAGATATAATTTATTGCCTGCAAATGGATTTAGCTGGTGATTTTATTCTCAAAAGTGAAAAAACATTCCCACTTCGCCCTTTACTTTAAGCATAGTGAAATTATCCATGGCGGTATAGCCCATCAACAGATTGATACTTCCCCGTTTTCCTAATAATAATTCAAAGCCAAAGCCAAGACTCGTGCTGTATAAATGCTTTTCTTCAATCCCATTGTTAGGTTGATGAAGACAGAACATCCCCGGAGGACACCCCCAGGTAAACTGCTTACTGTACTGATACTCATTCCCCTGATAAAGCAGAAGGTTACCGTGTTCGTATTCCCGGAGTCTGTAATAGAAGCTCAGGCTGGTAAATATCTCTGCATCATAATCAAAGTCTTCAACCACAGGCCAGAAAGCAAGTTGAGCAGAAAACTTTTCATGGCTAAACCGATATGCAAGTCCTTTTCCGGTTGTTTCGCCAAGATTGACACCAATGGCGTGCTTAAAATCATAGGGTTTCGGGCTGGTGTCCCTGTTTTCCTGAGCCAACCCTGTTAGTGATAACAGGATTGCCATGGCTGTATAACAGAATTTATGTATCATGACAATCGGGCTTTAGAAACAATAATATAAACCGCCTTCGATGGTCGGGTGAATTTTTGTCCGGTTCTCAGCTGTTGAATTATCTTCAACCAATTCCCCGTCATTAAATCTATGCCGGATATTGTGATATCTTCCGTACTTAACCGAATATCCCGTCATAAGATTGAAAGAAATCCTGTCCCATAAGATAAACTCAAAACCTACCCCAATACCGGAATGAATATAATTCTCCATATCCATACTGTAATTTGTGTGAACTTCATTGCTGTTATAAGGTGTGAAATTTGAATCCCACTCGTTTTTTAAATAATGCCAGTGGTTGGATTCATAAAGGTAAAGATTGACAAATTCCGTATCTGCAAGCCTGTACATAAAAGTAAGGCCGGTGCTGAATGTCATATTATTTGTACCTTCCACGATGGGTGCAAAAGTACCCTGAAAGGCCCATCTATCCATATAATACCGGTATGACAACCCATAACCGGTGGTAAAGCCGGCAGCAGCACCGATTCCATGAGTGAATTTATTCAGATCAACATTGGCTGCATTTGTAGAATTCTCCTTTTCCTGTGCTGAAAGTTCAGGAAAAACACAAAATATTGATACAATTAAAATCAGAATCCATTTTCTCATTGCTAAAGGTTTTATAGTTTCATGTAAATGTACGAATTTTTATTTATCCGACACAGATAAAATCAAAAACAATGACAAAGACAATAGATCATGCCAAAAATCGCAACCATATGAAGCGGGCAAAAACAAAGAATCATATCATAGCGATCAATAAACAAGGCATGTCCCTGCATTAGATTCCGCTATATTTACATATTTAACCGGGCAGGGTATAATGCAGACCGGCACCAGGACCCAGGGGTATATCGAGCAGAACCCATGCTACCAGCAAAAGCGACCAGCCGATAAAAAACACCATAGAGTAGGGCAACATTGTTGATGTAAGTGTGCCAATACCAGCTTTGGGCTCATATTTTTGGAAATACGCTATAATCAGGGCAAAGAAACTCATCATCGGAGATATCACATTTGTTACCGAATCACCTATACGATAAACTGCTTGTGATAATTCCGGGGAATATCCAAGCATCATAAATATAGGGATAAAGATTGGAGCCATCAGTGCCCACTTTGCTGAAGCACTGCCCATAACCATATTGATGGATCCTGCCAGAACAATAAACAAAAGCATGGTAGGAATCAGTCCGAGATTGGCGCGTACCAACAATTCAGCACCCTCAACGGCAAAGATAATTCCTATATTACTCCATTTAAAATACGCAACAAACTGGGCTGCAAAAAAGACAAGTACAATATAATAGGATAGCGTCTTTATACTGTCGGACATGCCGGCAATGACATCCTTTTGCTTCTTGAATTTACCAACGGCAAAGCCGTAAGCTATGCCCATGGTCCCTGCAATAAGGAACAAAAAAGCAACAACACCATCAATAACCGGTGAACTTAATAAGCCGCCATCCGGCCCACGAAGCACGCCATTTTTAGGCAGCACTCCGAGCAGGATCAGTACAATCCAAAAAAGCATTACGTAGAAACTCCACCGGAGGCCTTTTCGCTCTTTGGGTTCAAGCCTTTCCATTTTTTCCTCTTTGGCTTCGCCGGCATAATTACCAAAACGTGGGGCCACAATTTTTTCTGTAACCCAGGTACCAAGTGCTGCGATCAGAAACACAGATACCACCATCAGATAATAGTTTGCCGTGGGATTTACACTATACGAAGGATCCAGAATTTTGGCTGCTTCGGTACTCAAACCGGCCAGCAAAGGATCGATTGTACCGAGTATCAGGTTTGCAGAAAAACCGCCTGAAACACCAGCAAAAGCAGCTGCCATGCCAACAATGGGATGCCTTTTCATTGCCATAAAAATGGTTCCTGCCAGAGGAATCACAAGTACATAACCCACACTACTGGCAATATTGGACAATATTCCGGCCAAAACAATCACAAATGTAATGATGCGGCTGGGGGAAGAAAGCACAAGTTTGCGAATGGCTGCAGATATCAAACCCGAGGTGTCCGCAATACCAATACCCAACATGGCCACCAGAACGATACCCAGAGGTGCAAAATCAGTAAAGTTGGTTACCATTTCTGTCATCACACGGTTCAGACCGGATTTGGACAATAAATTGACAACTTCAATGGTTTCTCCCGTTGCAGGATGTTGAGCATGCCAGCCCAACCAATATCCAATCAGAGACAACACAAGGGCAGTAAGGGCAAAAATGGCAAATAAAATTGCCGGGTGTGGTAAGGCATTTCCGAAACGTTCTACGCCGTTCAGCATAATGCTAACAAGGCCTTTACGCTGCTTTTTCTTCTTCATAATCAGTGGTTTGTCATTATTTAAAATGGCATAATCACTGAAATCTGCCCGCAAATAAGCCGGGTCATATTTCGAATGTATGCATCAAAATTTCGAACAGCAAAGATATAAACTTGTTCAGTTTGCGCAAGTCAAACACACTTTACTTATAAGCCTGATATTCGGACACTTGCAATACACGACACCGGAACTTCATGTCTTTTTCACCCGCCAGACAGCCAATATCATCACATGCAAATGCAAAAAATTGCAATCTGGATTATTTCATATGTGCAACACATTTTCAGTCAGACACAGACATCATAGCATACATATCAAAAACTCATTCATCATGGGTAAGGAATGATATGCAAATCAATTTTTTGCTGTATATTTACACCTATGGAAGATCGCAATACAGAAGAAATCAAAGCCCGGATAGAGCAGGAAATTGAAAAAACCGAAAAGCTCATCACTGAATACAGAGAGCTGACAAAACCAATTTCTCCGGACAATGCAATTGGACGGGTTTCCCGCATGGATGCCATCAACAACCGTAGTGTCAACGAAGCATCTTTACGTCAGGCAGAAAAGAAACTTGAAGACCTGAAACGTGTGTTAAAACAGGCCGGCACGGATGATTTCGGGCGCTGCCTAAAATGCCACAGGCCCATCCCGACCGGTCGTATACTGATTCGGCCGGAGAGTCTGTACTGCGTGAATTGTGCACAATAATCAATCCGAAGATTTCCCCGCCAGCCAGCCCGTACTCCAGGCAATTTGCAGGTTATATCCACCGGTTTCGGCATCGAGATTAAGCAGCTCTCCCGCAAAGTACAAGCCCGGCAGTAGTTTGGATTCCAGAGTTTTGGGATTCACCTCATCGGTATTTACCCCGCCGCTTGTAATCACAGCTTCTTCCCAGGGTCCGGTACCGCTTACCTGAAAACGCATATCTTTCATCAGATTGCATATCGCATCTCTTTCTTTTCCCGAAACCTGATGTGCCGGCTTATCAGGATTGATTTTCAACACATCAAAAAAGACAGGAATAAGCTGAGATGGCAGCCAGTTTTTGAACAGGTTTTTGATATTGCGCTTGCCTTGTTCGTCCATATCCCGTTGCAATCTCTGCCTGAGTTTCTCTTCATCCAGGGCAGGTTTCAAATCAAGGGCTATTTCACATGCCTCTCCCCTGTCCATCGCCATGGCAGCAAAACGACTCAGGCTCAGAACAACAGGTCCGTCCAGACCTCTATCGGTAAAATACAGCTCCCCAAATGCTTCATGCGCAGGGGCTCCATTAATTCGCAAGGTAGCATTGATGTTTTTCAGTTTCAGCCCTTCGAGCTGAGAGGAATGCGGGCTGTCAGTCTGCAATGCAACCAGTGCAGGCAGGGGTTTCACGATCTTATGTCCGGCTTGTTCTGCCAGATTGTATCCATCCCCTGTGGAACCGGTTCCAGGGTAGGTTTTGCCACCTGTACAAAGAATCAGCTTTTTGCAATCAATCCACTCCGGAGCATTTTTTCCGGTAAGCTCCACAGATGCCAGACGTCCATCCTGTTGCCTGATCTTTTTAACGGAAGTTTCAAACAAGAAATCAGCTCCGGCAGCTTTAGCCCTGTTGAATAATGCATCTGCCACATCACCTGCTTTGTCTGATTCGGGATAATAACGTCCGCCGCGTTCAAGCTTGCAATGCACACCAGACTCCTCCAGCAAAGCTATGATATCCCAGGTATAAAATTCGTAAAATGCCGGATACAGGAATTTCCCGTTGGGCAGAACTTTTTGGACAAAATCTTCCAAATCATCGCTGTTGGTGATATTGCAACGACCTTTACCGGTAATGCGGATTTTACGACCGGCTTGTTTCATTTTCTCAACCACCAGCACAGAAGCACCGCTTTCAGCAGCACGTATGGCGGCCAGCAAACCGGCAGCACCGGCACCTGCAATAACAAGGTCGTATTTTGGAAATTTTTGCATGGGGCAAAGGTAAGGAAAAGGTTGGTTATTGGTGAAATGGATTAATCATTTGAAATCTGTTATCTGGAATTTGGAATATTGCTTTATTTGGGCGTGACCCACCAGCCGGCGGGTCGGGCTATCCGCTTGTACTCCTCTCCCGCCGGGAGGCGGATGTGGGGTACCGCTTCTATCCCTCACGCAAAATCACAACCTTCGTATACAGGAGTTTTAACAGATTCAGAAAATCATATTATGTGGGACCAAATCATAGTTTAGCGCTTACAACATCCCTTTGAAATCAGATTTTAGCTGTGTTTGATAATCTGCCACAATGGAGGCTGCCTTTTTGAGAGCACTAAAATCAAAATCGGTCAGGTCTTCTGCATTTATGATATTCTCAGGGCTGTCACTTTCCAGTAGCATGTTAACATGTTGTTTTAATCTTAATGTCATTAGAAAATCATATACTTTTTGCAATTCCAGCTTTGCCTGTTTGGAAATCAGTTGTGCATTGGCTGCCTTTTGCATTCGCATGCTTGTGTTTGCTTCATAAGTTTTTAGCTTCAGGCTGTATATTCTTGCAAAACCGGTTATCGGCATCAGCAGTTTTTTCAGATCCACCTTACTGTTGTGTGTGATTGATGGCAGCTTAATGTCAATAATACCCTGAGCCATGTGTTGAAGGAAGACAGCTTTAAATTCAACTTCTTTCAAAATGTGTTTCTGCAAGTCAGTACAATATTGATTTTCGCCATACACAAAGCGGATATCGAAAAATATGGACGCATCAAGAATGCTTTGCGGATCACTCTGGTTTATCCATTTTGAAAAGTAGTTTTTCCATTGACTGAGCGGCTGATTCCATTCCGGATTTCCTGCCATCATATTGCCTTTACACAAGTGTATTCCGGCATAATCAAGGGTATGATTCACCTTTTCTCCAAGCGTAACAAAATAGTTTGCCACAACGGTTTCATCCTTAAATGCATCATCATAAATAATAGCGTTATCCTGATCGGTTAGCAATGTTTGCTCCCTTCTTGCCTCGCTTCCCATGGTGAAAAATGCGAATTTGCAGGGAGGCTCACCCAATTCCTCAAATGCCAGAATAATGGCTCTTTTTGTTAAGCCATCTATAATGGCACTGATGAGTCTGGTTATGTTGTTGGGATAAACGCCGCCATTGAGCAGAGCCTCAACAATTACCGGGGTTTCAGGAAATTTTGATTTCAATTCATCCCGGGTTTCACACAAATCTATTTCATCCAGCAACACACTGATGGAATTACTTTGCACTTTGGCCAGAATGCTCTTGTTTATGACACCTACAGGTTTTGACCGGCTATCCCTGACCAGGAGATGAGACAGATCATGCTTCTTAAAACTCAGTATAACTTCTGAAAGCAAAGCATCCTGATTAACGGATACAACAGGTGCAGAGATAATTCCCGAAATGGAATCCCGGGTAGAGATTCCGGCTGCCACAACGCGTTTGACTATATCACTGTAACTTACAAAACCGATTATTTCATCATTTTGTTTAATAAAAATAAAGCCTTTGCCTTTGCGTTTCATGATCATGCTGGCATCGGCTATGCTTGTGCTTAGTGAGCATGATATAATTGGCTCCACAAAGTGGCCGATGGGTTGATTCATCATAAGCAGTGATGCTTCCAGTTCACTGCTCAATTGTTGCCGGGCTTTTTCAATCCGCTGTTGTGTTCCAATTTCCTTAATGATGACAATCACCCTGGTTTCGTTGATGGCGTATGTTTTGTTTAAGAGTATCAGCATCTCACGCAGTTTTCCATTGCTGAGTTTTAGTTGCGCCTGTAATGAAACAGATTGCCCCGGCTCGTCAAGTTGCTTTAGCATATCGTTCCATGAGGTGATGAACAAATCCTCATAAGTCATACCCAACACTGCTTCGGATGAGAAGCCCGAAAGTGAACAGAATGTTTGATTGACATAAATGACCTTATTGTTGCTTAGCATGAGTACACCTTCTGTGGAAGCTTCCACCAGGGATTTATATTTCTCTCTGGATTCTTTCAGGCTGTCTTCGGCTTCAGACCGTTTTTTTTCAATTTTCAGGCTTTGTCTGATGATATAAACAAGCAGGACAGCTATAATCAGTGTTATCAATAGCGAAATACGGGTGATTCTGTTTTTCAATGCTGCTATGTCTTCCCTGACATCTTCGATGTAAATACCGGTTCCAACAATCCATCCCCATTCAGGGAAGCCTTTCACAAATGATATTTTTTTAACAATTTTGGAGGTATCATCCCTCAACTGCCAGTAATAATCAAGATAGCCCTCACCTGCGGAATCAACAATGGCAGCAGCCTCAACAAAAAGCTTCAGGCCATTGGGGTCTTCATAGTCTGTTAAATCCTTGCCGTTCAAATCTTTGCGATAAGGATGCATGATCATGGAAGGGCTTGTATCTGTTATCCAGAAATAATCTTTATTTTCCGCACCATAATGCATCAGTTCAACCTTTCTGGCAGCAAGCTTTTTAGCCTCCTCAAGTGAATACACGGAATCCTGATAATCCTGATAATATTCATCGATCAAACTCCATGCTGTGTTGGTCAGTTCGCCGATCATTTCTTTTTTTGCATCCATCATGTTTTTTTCCACAATCGGAATAAAGAACAACCAAACGGAGAAGAAGAACAACAAAATGGCAACAATGGCCGGAAGGATAATACCAATGAATATTTTGCGAAAGGATTTGTTTTCCATAGTAGTATATCTTAGATTCGATATGACATCGCTTTATTTGTGATGGTATCAAGGATCATAAAACCGCTTTTATTTCGCCCGTTGGCAACAGAAGGAGCCATCAGAATGAACGGAGCTGAACAAATTTGTTTTTTGCCCATTCGCTTTATCGAGGCTTTATCCTTGCTAACATAAGATAAACCCGGAATATGCTCATGACCAGTTACCGAAGCCAGACAGTTATTATCACTCATGAACCGGAAATGTTCGTTAAAGTCACCCGGAAACCTAAAAAAATCCACCAGCATACCGGAAAGGTTTGGAAACAGATAATGGCTCAGCAAGAGATTATAATTTTCGGCTTCAAGTATTTCATATTGTTTTAACCCTGACAGAAAATCCACATCCTCTGTTCGCAATTTTGGATGCAGATCTGCATCATCGTAATCCCACAGTCGCCTACCGCCGATTCTCTTTTTCCTGAAATAATCAAGTTCATACCAATCAGCGGGAAAATTGAATCCCGGGGACATTTCAGGGATTTTTTTTATGGCATGATAATCATGATTCCCGGGGACAATAATATCGCAGTATTTGCGAAGAATGGCTAAGCATTCACTGGCGTTGCGGGTGTGATGATAATCATAATACTTAAAGTTGTAGCCTGCTATATCACCTAAACAAATGATCTTATCCACCCCGAGGTTGTGGATTTTATTCATCGCTATACTCAGGCTTACCACATCTTCATGTATGTCAGATATAAAAGCTAATTTCATCCCTGAGTTATTTAACTAAAATGCAGTTCAAGTTACAGGAAAAAGCATTACAAATCAAAAGAAATAGTAAACGGACAACAGAATTCTGGAATTTGCAACAATTTCAGAATCGGTTACTCTCCCGTGTTCATCAATAGTAAGGTTTCCGGTATCGTCACTGGTGGCATAAGCGGCTGCCGTATATTCAAATTCCCCGGCAATTCTGACTTTCCCTGCGTTGTACATAATCCTGGGAGAGACACGGTATAAATAATCAATATTTGATCCACGCATGTACTGACCATGCAGGCCGGAATTGAATACTGTATCCGCAATTTGATCAGCAGTCCCGAGGTTTTGGGAGTATCCGGCAAATAGACCGGTCTGCCATTTGGCACCATTGGTGTGAATATCTGTCCAGAGACTTAGTGTATTTACAGGAGTGTAGCTTCGGTAATCTTTCACGGGATCAACAATATCACTCACAGCAAAACCACCTATCATTAAGCCGTCGTATGCGTTTTGGGCAAAGATTCCCTGCAATTTCCATGTCAGGGGTTTGGATTTTACCCGAATAAAAGCATTGCTGGTGAACGAGCCGACAGAGTTCTCAGCTTTATAATCATTGTCGGTTTGCAAGCGTGGCAGAAGCTGTTTATAGCCGCCTGTAACACCTGCCAGGAACATTTCATTGGGAGAAAATTGTATTTGAGCCTGCATGTCTGGTGTCATGGTATTGCTGAGACTGGCATACCCACCTGGACTGGCAAAATCACGTTGAGTGGCTGCGGCCACAGAAAACGTTAAGGTCTCTCCAAGTTTTTGGGTCAGACGAATTTGAGGATTTCGGGTAAAATACTGAAACGGCACACCTGTATTAAAAGACACCGTTCCCGGGAAACATTCCGGAACAAACATCATATGCCAGTACTGACCGAACAACACTTGCGTATTCATCCAGTCAAGCTTCACAAAGGCATGTCTCAATCTGAATCCGTTAACATCCGGATTTGAATGACCAAAAAAGGCACCCTCTATCATTCCGGAAGTTTTTGCACCAAATGCATCAGGCCCTGTGATTTTGCCGCTGAGCCTTGACTGTATTGACAGAAAATTGAGGCTACCGGTGGCATTGATATCATTGCCATCCGAATCTTCATTCACAGGCATGGGAAACAACAGGAAATGTCCTTCCCGGGCAGCAACTGTTTGCCGGGAATCAAAAAAGAAATCATTTTTAACAAATCCTGACCAGTTAATCCCAAAATTTTTCTCTTCATTATTGTTGTCCTGGCCTTTAGAAACAAAAGGCAGGGCAATAAAAACAACAAATAAAACAAGTCCGCATTTTTTCACAATTATATGTTTTAAGGGGTTATCAATTCTGATCTCTGTCCGGAGGAAAAAGCTTATGAATAAAATTCTGTTTCTTTTTTGGTCTGCCAAGCAAAACATTCAGGTTGTTTTCGGCTGTCATATTCCGGTCCCATAGTTCAATGGCTTTTGCATAGGCATCAATTGCCTGATCATAGTTTTCCTCCAGGCGGTATATTACACCAAGGTTGGTATAGCTTACTGAAAGCCTGCGATCTATTTCTACCTGATTATCCATGAATACATCCACCCTGTTTTCCAGGTATTTTTGCTGGTCTTCCTTGCTGTAACCTTCAAGCCCTTTCAGAAAATCTGACTTTATCTTTTCCTCACATGCACTTTTTGACAAATCGTTGTACTTTTCCCGCCAGTTTTGATAAATACGGATTGCCTTATGGAGATGATGCTCCGCTATGCCAAGCAGGCTATCCCTGGGGTATTCAAGCAGATATTCTGAGTTTTCCGGCAGCTCAATGCTGTCCTGATGCATAGCCAGTGTCAGGTATACAGCAGCGCGGTTATTTGCTGTTACGCCCATTTCAAAGGAATTCTGATAATGTGTGATTCCTGAGTATATACTTTCAACGGAGTCCAGCAACCTGAAAATGGCGTTGAAGTTGTTGTTTTCAGCATAAGCATTGTATTCTTCATACAGTTTACGTGCTTCAACGATTCGCGGATCAACAGATTCATTGATATTCTGATAATACACCTTTGAGACAAACAACCCTGTAGCAACAAGGATCACCATAATGATTATGATGACCCTTGAATTTTTATTTTGTAAAATACCCATTATGAATGAACTGAATTGATGAGAAATTTACGTATTTCAATCGGAGTCTCCGGTGTCAGTTTGGCCACGATGATGTGGGTAATGATGGCAATGGGAGCACCGAAAATACCAAAGTACCAGGCGCCGAGGTAATAATCGATAAATTCATAGAATGGCAGCTGAACACCTTGTGTGCCGGCCACGAAATACGTAATGGCAATAAGTGAAACTATACCACCGGCAATAAGCCCTGCAATTGCACCCTGCCGGTTTGAGCCGCTCCACCAGATACCAAGCAAAAATAAGGGAAAAATGGTACACCCGGCAAGCGAGAATGCCACCGCTACAAGTTGTCCGATCAGGGCAAGTTTTAACAAAGCAATTGCACCAACAATTATCGCCATCAGAACAGTGGCGTAGCGGGCCATGCGCAATTGCATTTTGGGAGATGAATCCGGCCTGAAAACTTTTACATACAAATCATGAGCAAAAGCAGATGAGCCGGCAATCAGGAGCCCGGAGGTGGTTGAAAAGGCAGCAGAAACACCACCTGCAGCAAGAAATCCTACAATCAGGGGATGAATATTGCCAAGCTGTGCAGTATATACCACGATGGCATCTTTTTCAAGCATCCCGATTTCAGGATGTGCTGACAATATTTTACCAAATACAGAGTAAACCGGGGCACTCCAGTACAGAATACAAATAAAGAAAAGTCCCCATACCACAGACCATCTGGCATCTCTTGGATTAGGCACAACGTAGAAACGCTGCAACACGTGAGGTAAACCGGCTGTTCCAATCATCAAAGAAAATGCAATGGCAATCCACTGAAAAAATGTTGACCCTGTAGCTGTATCCCATGGCATGGCAAATTCCGGCATGGCCACTGCTGCATACTGATGTCCGTACTTGTTTACCAGTTCGGCTGTATCGGCCAGTGGAATTCCTGCCACAACATCAGATACAACTGAGCCATATCCAATCTGTGGCAACAACCAGAAATAATCGAATTTATAAGTAATGATAAAAAGAGGTATCAAAAATGAAATAATGATGATAACATATTGCACCTGCATATTTTTTGTGACACCAAGCATACCGGAAATGAGTGTATAAGAGAGAACAACTGTGCCTCCGATAACAACTGCAAGCCAGTAATCAACGCCCATAATCCATTTAAACAGCAGACCAATGCCACCAAACTGCCCTACGCAATATGCAATGGAAATCAGTATGGCAATAATGGCCCCGACGGCCCGCAAGGTTCTGGAATAATAGCGATCCCCGATAAAATCCGCGGCAGTGTATTTTCCGTACTTTCGTATTTGTCCGGCCATCAGGATGAGTAACAGCACATAGCCTCCTGTCCAGCCCACCACATATGACAAGCCGTGATATCCACTGCCATACATCAGGGCAGCCATTCCGAGAAAGGAAGCTGCACTCATCCAGTTACTGGCAATGGCCATACCGGAACCAACCCTGGAAATGCTTCTTCCTGCTGCGTAATAATCCGTTGTGTTTTTGGCCTTGAATAATATTCCAACCATGATGAATACAATCAGGATGACAATCATGATCACAGCTGGTCCTGTCTTAAAGCCTCCTTCAAGGTCTGTTACAGCATTGGCTGCATGCAACATCACGGAGGAGCCCAATAAGATTACAATTAATGACAATATCTTTTTCATAAAAAATGGTTTTATCAATTTGGTTTCAACGATGTAATTTATTGCTCAATTCCGTACTTTTTGTTCAACTTGTCAGTGCGAATACAGTAAATCAGGCACAAGACCACAAAAAGCACCAGCAGGAAAACTGCGGAATAAAAATAATGAAACGGAAATCCCAGTATGGTCATATTGGTAAGGACGGATTCATTATGAATCAGATATTTGTCCAAAACACCCTCCAGCGTATGAATCTCATCTTCGGAAAGTGTTTTTGCATATTCTGATTGTAAAGCAAATGGCAGGGTTCTGGTTCTCACATCATTCATTTCCAGCCCCAGTACAGGAACAGCAGCTTTTCTCAGTTGTGCTTTTGCTTTCTGATAGGCAGGGTCAGTGATATCCGTGGTTTCAGATTCAATCCGTTCAAATGCGTGTATTTCCGATTTCAATTTATCAGATGCTTCTGCATCCAGCATTTTAAACACCGCCCAGTTGAATGCTTTCTGTAACAGATCATGGTCTTCAGGTGCAATAAACACTTTACTTAACACCTGCAATTGCACGGCAGCATAATTCTGATAAACATTTACGTCCGCAGCCCCCTGATAAACATCCTCTTTCAGTGACTCATAAGTCAGCAAAGCCGGTTCAGGTGTAGGTTCTTCAATGATTTTCAAAACAATGTGAAAACCGAAAACTGCAAGCACCCATACAAGCAAAAGCCACAAAACCATGTTGCGATTGGCTCTGGTTTGTGGATTTGTGGGTTTAAAAAAACTAATACGATAATCCTCGTTCTTCTGTTCCATAGATTACATTATTAAGTTGAGTTTAATTAAGTCTTACCTGTCTACTGGAAACAAATATAATTTTTAAAATTATAATATCTATGGCAGTTGTGAATTTATAACAATTCTAAACTAAATCACAGTCAATCTGACTTTTGCATTCAGAATACAAAGCACATGCAATAGCTCTTTTACGCCAGCTATGTTTGTACATTAGTGTTACTGCAATTGTTTCATAATTGAGAAATTGCGGCAAAAAATCAGGGATTCCCGGAACTCAGATTCTGTGTCGATGGCATTTCCGGGCTCTGTGAACATTCGCGGCGTTGCTCTCTGCGGCAGGTGGCAGGCGAATATCCTCTGTTGGTGCAAGATGTTGGCTGAGCCGTACTGGTATAGCTGACGGAGGAAGATCATTTCCAGGCCGGCGAAACCCATCTTGCACCAACAGAGATAGCAGCCGTACACCGACCGGAATGTTATAATGTGGAGCGACTTTTCAGCGGAGCATAAAACATTCCGGTGCCGCCCAAATCATCATCAAACATAAACCGCCAGTTGCCTTACAATAACCTCCTTAGTGTATCCCTGTTATCCACAGACCTTAAGTATGTTCTTTTGGTTGTGTTATAGCATCATAATGCAATTCTTCCGAATTCAGGTATTTTGTATTAAACAATACAAGGCTCTTTATGCATTACAAATACAATCACCGCGATCATTACAGACATCTGCCTACTGCCTGGATGCTGGCGATTTTCTCCTCTTTGCCGGCTTACTAAGAGTTATACGGGATATTGTTTGAAACCGGTTACTAAGAGATTTGCCGGTGGGCCGATTGTCGCTGATTCGCCAGTCAAGAGATGAAATCAAGATTCGATAGAACATAACTTAGAGATTCGGTACCGTCTATTTTTTCAACACAAAACGATTGTACGATATCTGCATATATATGATGGCTAACAGCAAGCTTCCACAGGAAATCATAAAGGTTGGGAAATATCCAAGCCAGCGGTACAACGCCACTCCGACAATGGGTGCAAACAGGCCGCGGAAACCCACCAGGGACAAATGCACTGCCTGGTAATCGCCGGCATCATCAGAGCTTCTGGCAAAAAAGGCAGAGCCAATGTTGAACTGAAGGTTCATGGCCGACTGGAACAAGCCGAAAAAAATGAAACCAATGAATACCATCAGAAAGATGTCGAGCTGCTGCCAATGAAACGAGAGAGGCACAAACTCGCTCAAAGCCACAAAAAAGATGTAGAGAAACATGAAACTGTAAGATATCTGGGCAAATTTTCTCGGGTCAAGACGGCCAAGCAGCCCGCCAAAAACGGGCATCATCACCAGCAGAACGACATTACCGGTGTTTTTGTAAAAGGCAACACTGGTGTAACTAAGGTGTAACTCGTTTTCAAGATACAGAGTAATGACAGTAACGGTGAACATAAAGGCAAAGCCATAGAGCATAAAGCCAATCTCAAAATCACGGTAAGGCCGGTTCCTGACCAAAATAGCACCCATGCGTTTGATGGAATCGCCCACAGCGGTTATAAATGAGCGTTTGAAGGTCTTTTTCACCGGGGTGTAAGGAATCATGGACAGGAAATACACGCTCAGCAAGCCGGCCACAGCCATCACCGGGTAAGTAAATCGAAAAGCGTAATAATCCGCATCCAGGATGATCCCCAGTCCGAAAGCCGTTATCAGAGCCAGAAGTTTTTGTATGGTGGTAGCCCAGGAATAAAGTTTTGCCATGTGTTCATCACGGTAATTGTGCTTGAGCAGTAAATTAATGGTTGGGTGAATAACCACCACGCCAAGGTAATAAATAAGAAAGAGCCCGAGAAAAGCAAATTGCCAGACCGCTGTATTTTCATAGGCAGATGGTTCCACCGGAAAAAGCAGAAATAAAAACAGCGGCAGTCGGGTTACAATAGCTACCCAGCGCAGCATCACGCGTTTTCGTTCGGTACGGCGGATGAACTCGTTGAAAAAAATGAGCAGGATGTACACGGCAATGGTGATGACAAACAGTCCGCTAAGCTGAAATTCGCTGCCGTGAATGGATTTCAGGAAAATGAACTCATTGAGCAGGATGCCGCCCACCAGTATGCCTTCAAATGCTGAAAACAGCAGATGCAGCCAAAAACTTTTCTTTTCTTCTTGTCTGAGTTCAGACCAGATGCTCATCATAGTGTGTTTAAAATGCGCTGCAAATTAAGGAATAAAATCTGAGAAAGGGATAGTGCTTTTGGCATGATATTTTGCTTGCCATCCTCCCGGCTGGCAAGCTATCGCCGCAAAAATACACGCCAAAAGCTATCTGTGTGGGGTGGCTGTCATAACCACGGGTTGAAACCGGTGGTTTGCGCCAGCCGACGGATCATCGGTCAGCTCACTGCAGCGACTGCATCAGTAGCTCTTG
>JBKGYK010000055.1:0-22375 GCA_046546095.1 Bacteroidales bacterium | reverse complement strand
AATATACGCCCGGTTCGTGCAAAAATGCGAACAAAACATTGCCATAGGATTATAATGTTTATTCCGGTTCGAATTGCGATGCATTGCGATGTATTGGGCCTGCCGAAATGAGCCATTCCGGTATCTGCCACTTCTTTGCTGCTGTCACATTGTTTTCGGGTAGAGATATCCTGCTTTGAGGGATCGGGCAAAAACCGCCCACTCATCTTTCCCTGCTTAAAAATCCTCCAAATCCTCCCAAAATATGCCGGAAATTCTTATTTTCGTGCTTATGATTATCGACCAGATCAAATACATTGGCTTTGATGCCGATGACACCCTCTGGGTAAACGAGCCGAATTTCAGACGGCTGGAAGAGCGTTTCCTGAAGCTGATGAAACCCTGGATGGCATCAGAGGCTGCAGCTAAGCGTTTGTTTGAAACTGAAATCCGGAATATGGATATTTACGGTTATGGCGTAAAACCCTTTGTGCTCTCAGTGATTGAAACAGCACTTGATATTTCGGATGACCGGATTTCGCAGTCTGATATTGGGAAAATCATTCAGTGGGGAAAGGAGCTTTTGCGCTCTCCCATGCAACTGCTTGATGGGGTGGAAGATTGTTTGTCATGGTTTCAGTCACGCGATTGTACCATTGTGCTGGCAACAAAAGGGGACTCCCTGGATCAGGAAAGAAAACTGCATACATCCGGCCTTACCGGTTATTTTGATCAGATACACGTGATGAGCGATAAACAAACGGCAAATTACCGGCGTTTGTTCTCCAATATGGGCATTCAGCCGCATGAATTCATGATGGTCGGCAATTCTGTAAAATCAGATGTGCTTCCTTTGCTGGAAATGGGCGCAAAAGCGGCCCACATTCCATTTCATACTACATGGGCACATGAAGAGGTGGGGGAGCATGCTGAGCATGATTTCCCGGTATTTGATTCTATGCAGCATTTCCTGGAAACACTGAAACTTCAGATGTGAAAAAAGCTTTTCAGGTCGTTACCGCGTTTCAGACGGTAATGTACAAAAATCAAAATAACCGCTATGGGTGTGGCTGAGGCAGCAACAAATATGGACCAGCGCAGTTCCACTTGTGAATACAGATGCAATTTCAGGAAAATCTCGCATACGATGCAAAAAACAATGATGTGCAATATGGCAAAACCCAGCACATTGAATCCCTGATATTTTACCATTTTGGTGATGAGTGCAAAACCGGCAGCCAACAGAAATGCCGCTGTAGTAAGGGGTAGGGCAAGACTTATAAACCAATCTACTCCACCGGTAAGGGCATCAATCAGTAAGAGATTGCTTAAGGTCACAGCCAGACCCGCCGGAGCCCAGATGGCAATGTAGTGTTTTGCAAATTGATATATCGTATAGTAAAGCCAGACACTCAGGACACCCCCGGCAACAAATAGCGACCAACTGGCGGTTTTGTCCAGAATGAAATTCACCAGGATTGTCAGCGCAATGGTGATAAGTGCGATTACCCCAAAGGCTTCCCACAGGTTACGTGAACGTTTCAAAAAACTAAAGGCATCGGTTTTGTGTCGGTCTTTGACCGGTTTGTTGTCACCGGGCAGGTTGCCGCAGAGCGGACATTTGTCCATTTCCGGACTCAACTCTACGCCGCAGTGTTTACATATTTTTGCCATTGTGCTGATCGTTTACAGGGTTCATAACATCGTTTCTGTCCCGCATTTTTACAGGAATGTTCATCTCTGTGAGTTTGGAAAAAAACAAATGCTCCAGTTCCGTGGAGCTGGTAATATTGCAGAAACTCGCGATCATTTTGTTTTCAAAAGATACGATGCTGCAGTTAATCTTCGTGCGCTTGTTTGGTGGTGGTGGCAGACAGCTTATGCAATCAATATGCCTGGCAAATGAATCCGGGTATTTTATCTGCCCCAGGTTTGTCATCACTCCGGAATACTGCGCATTGCCGTAGCTTTTGTGTTTGGCTGCCAGTACCATGTCTTTGATGAACAAGGGTATTGCACGTACATAAAAAAGCTTTTCGGAACCAACATTGCGACTGATGATTTTTTGAATCTGTTTGGGATAGGTTTCCAGTTTCATATAATGATATACGATCTGGGTGATTTCTTCAAAGCTGTATTTTCCCAGCCGTAAATCAATTTCCGGCAGAGCAAAAAGTGTGAAATTCCGCATGCTCCTGCTTGGGAATATCCGGCGCAGATTGATGGGAATCTGCATGCGAAGAATTTTCAGCTTTTGTGGAATGCCGCGTTTTTCACAATTTAGCAGCACGTCCTGAAGGGCATACAGATATACAGAGGCCATAAATTCCGTTGCACTTACTTTATAGGTTCTTGCTTTGTCCAGAATATGTGTAGCTGACATTTCTGCCTGTATCACACTGAGCCGTGGAGGAGAATCTAATTCAAATGGCAATGCCCAGGCTTTGGAGCGTGGTACTGCCGGCGGAATTTCTTTCTGAAAATATGTGTTGTATGAATCTTGAAACTCCTCAGCTTTTGGTGTTTCATCAGGATGCATAAAAAAGGGCGGTGGATCAACCTTATAGCCCAGTTCAAGAAAATACATGTACAACAGGCTGTTGAGAAATTGCATCCCGCCGCCGCCATCACTCACGCTATGCATCATTTCCAGAGAAACTTCCCGCCCCCTGGCCATAATACGATACAAGCGGTCGTGAATAAATTTTGTCCGAAAAGCCTGTAGTGGAGGCCAGATATCGGCTTCAATACGTGGAATTCCTTTGTGCTCCTCAAGGTAATGCCAGAAAAAACCATGCTTCAGGTGTACATTGAAATAGGGAAAACGACGATAGGTTTTGGCCAGGGCACGCTGCAATTCAGCAAGCTTAACCCGTTCTTTCAGACAGACAGATATCCTGAATACCGAGGTCAGCTCCCTGTCTGAAACTGCCGGAAATATCTTTGCCGCATTGTCCAGCTTTATCCAATACCGTTTGTTTTCCATAGTTGCTCTTAGCTTAAACAAAGGTAAGATTTTTTACGGGCATAGGGCAAGCTCATCTGTCCATTATTTTTGATTTGGATTCAAAATGCGCTCATAATCTGGCTCAGAGATGATGCATATGTCTGGTAAGAACACAAACCATAGCAAAAACAGCCGGTCAAAAGACCATTATTTCACAATATTGATTCTGAAGACAGCATTGCCGTCTTGGGTCTGCAGTTTCAAAATATGCAGACCGGAAAGATGTGCCGGAATCATACCGGAGATATCCTGATGCGATGAGAGTTGCAGGTTTTTCTTTATGATTACTCTTCCCGACAAATCATACAGACTTACATTTGCATTCCCACGGTATTCTGTATCCAGATACAGTGCATCGGTAACATTGGTGGGATAAAGATTGAACCCGCCTTGAATATTTTCCTCTGAGATGGCAGTGGGGGCTCTTAACTCAATATCATCAATATACATGGCATTGCCGCCACGGTTCAGGGCTTCAAATTTCAGGCGTACACTTTTTGCCTCATCAAACAAACCATCCGGGAGGATAAAACTCTCGCTGCGCCACTCATCCGTTTCCGGATAAAATGTTCCCCAGGGATTTTGCCATGAGGCTGTATGTAGTTGTTTTCCACCTTTGTAGTACTGTAACATCCAGCTTTCCCCGCAGTTTTCTGAAACATAAACTTTCAGAACATCTGTATCGTTTTCGTCACTTTGAGAATAGGCAAGTTTGAATGCAGCCTCAAGGGGAAAATGCAGGGAATCTACTTTGATTGCAGGTGTTACAAATGCATTGCTCACCCCGTGCCGTTCATCTTTCAGGTAGGTAAACATGGCATAATCACCGGAATAGGCTGCGTGATTTTGCCTTTCCCAGCCGGTATCCCCATTGGTAATGGTATAAAAGTTTTCGGCTGCATCACTGTCTCCGGGATAATCAGAGGTTTCCAGTTGTTCGTAATAGGGGAGATCATAACCATCGGCAGCATTGTTAATGCTGATTGCATCGGCAGTTTGTTTTGTGTCTGTGCCGGCCGGGTTGGTAACAACCAGCTCTACAGGATACTCACCGGCTGTTTCATATACAATCAAAGGATTTCTTTCATCGGAAAATTCCGGTGTGCCGCCGGGAAATGTCCATTGGCGTGAGCTGATGCTGTCGGTGCCGTAGGTGAGATCGGTAAACTGTACAGCAATTCCTTCACATCCGTGGGATACGTCGTAGGAAAAATCGGCACTCGCTTCGCAAATGTCTGCAGATGCCGGATTTAAGGTGCCTGTTGCAATCAGATTGGATTCTGTCCAAAGGTTGTTCCGACCGTTGATGGAACTGTTGAGAATTGAACGCATCATTTCTCCCTGCCCGTGGGTAAACATATGCGTGCAATAGGAATAATCCATGTAGTTTTGTACGTTATCCGGACTGCCACAGGTTTCTGCGTTCAGAGCACATGTGGTATGTCCTATGGTATTGGGTGTGTCTTCAATGCCGTCATCAATATCACAGTTGGATGCCAGACCGGGCTCATTGGTGCTTCCCCAGGGGTGTGGAAGATTGAGCCAGTGCCCGACTTCATGGGTTAATGTGCGGCTGCGTCCCTGACTTCCTGTACCGATGGAACCCACGTAGGAATGATTTACCACAATACCGTCCCTGCCGTCTCCTACAGAACCCGGATAATATGCATATCCTGCCGCACCGCTGTCAATGTTCCGTACCACCCAGACATTCAGGTAACTTGCCATTGGCCAGCCGGGGGCTATTTCTTTGACATTCTCACCTGCACTGTTGGTTGTATAGGATACTGTTCGTGTCACCCCGTTGGTGCAATTTCCCCAGGGATCTTTTCTGGCAAGCCTGAATTCTATTCTGGAATCGGTAGCCAGACTCTTGAATCCATCAACAATATTGCTTGTATCGGGATTCATCTTACGGTAATCTTCATTCATGATCCTGACGACATCTTCAACCTGCTCATAGGAAATATTTTCCGTGCCGTAATCATGCACTACATGAAATACAACGGGAATGACATAAACCTGTTTGCGGTCGGATTTGCTTTCTGTATATTGCTCTATATGCCTGGCCAGTGCAGCACGTCTTGCCCTGGCTTCAGGATTGTTTTCCAGTGCCTTGCGGTTCATTTCCGGAGTGTTGCAACGGAATTCTTCCTGAGCCTGTGATTGTATTGAAATGCCCAGAAAAATCAAGGCAACGAGAAGTATGTTCTTCATAAAAACTTATTTTATCTGAAACAAAATTAAGGAAAAATAGTGGATCACCGTCAAAAATCTGACAGTTTAAACGAATGGTGATGATACAGCTTCCTGTTTATTTGGTAACCTGACCTTTGATACTCAGTATGACCGGTTTTTCCGTGGCGTTGTTATGGACTTTGATTGTTTTGGAAAAATTGCCGGTTCTCCGTGTATCATATTTTATTTCAATTTCCCTGCTTTCTCCTGCTGGAATAGGCTTTCGCGGCCATTTGGCAGCAGCACAGCCGCAGGATGTCTGAACGTTCGTCAGAATCAGGGTTTCGGAGCCTTCGTTGGTCAGGGTGAAAGTACAGGTGCCGTCAGATTTTCTCTCTATCTTGCCATAATCATGTACCTTTTTGTCAAAACTTATCTGCGGACCGGATTTTTCCGCGCTTTCTTCATTTGTCTGTGTAAAGCCTGTCATTGCAATTAATCCTGTCAGAAGGAGGATAATTATCTTTTTCATTGTCATGTTGTTGATGTTTTTATTCTTAGTATCATACAAATATTCTGCCAAAACTTCATTGCTCTTCATCAATTCCTTTTTCCCTGCCTGATAAGTCAAGATCCCATGTGAGATTGACAGCAAATGCATAGTCAGATGCAAGTTGTATGCCTTTATAATACTGATATAAAGGGATGTCAGCAAGGACAGAAATGTTTAGTTTTTGGAAAAATGTATAATTGATCTGAGGGCAAAAGAAAATGACATCGCTGCCGGAGTTTTTCACCTTATGCCAGTCATTGTATTCCAATTGACCCTGACCCTGGTAATCCTGTGTGCGTATTTGGTTCTGCCATTTGTGCTCATGGCGGATTTGAGCAATGGCTGTCCAGTTTTCTGTCAGCCAGGATAAGGCCGGAGGCATATGGATATGCTTTGTGATAAATACGGATGTGTTAAGTGAGTTGCCAAAGTTGAATTGCCTGAGATCAAAATAACCGTCAAGCGTGTTGAAATTGTGTTCATATTTTGTGGTCAAAAAATAACGCAAGCCGGTAAATGGCTTTTCTTTAATGATATACAGTTCCGCTATGGCACCATAATTCCCCAGACATGATTGTACATCAGGATGATTTGCTATGGTGATGGTGGAGGTTTCCATTCTTTGTTCTTCATTGCGCATTGGGATTTTTGCACCAAGGCCTCCTGTGATTTCCACCCGACTGGCCGGGTTGTGATAAAATGCATATTTGGCTGAAACCACAGTGTTTGTCAATCCGTAACCCGTGACCGGCGTGGCAAAGGCTTTTGTCTTGTTGAGAAAATACCCGGTGCTCGTTTCCAGGGTAAGATTATCTGTCACTCCGTAGGAAAGCAGCATGGAAATATAATTGTAAACTGCATATTCCGCTGTGATATGTCCGTCATCAACAGACAATTCATTCCCCTTAAAATATTTCCCGGAGTATGCATGTTTGTAAAAGGAGCCCAGCCGAAACATTCCTTTTTTCATAACGCCCATATTGGCATTTCCGCCAATGGGATTTCCTGTTGATGAGAAACACTGAGCCAGGGCTGCATTTGATAATACAGAAGCGCAAAATAGTACAGCAATGATGTGTTTCATAATTAGTCAGTAATTACAATTGTGTCTGTTTTTGTGATTTCATCCTCACCTGCTGTTATGGTGCAGATAACCTGTTTGATTCCTGTACTTACGCACGGATCAGCATAAAAGTAAATTTCTGAATCCATTCCATCAACCGGCAGCAGGGGAGCATTGCTGTTTGTTTTCCAGGTGTATTTGAGGCCTTTTCCTGATGCAACCGCGATGACCCTTGTTGTATCCATATAGCTCAATGTGTCTTTTTCTGAATACAGATCATCAAAACTTTCCAGATAGGCATCTGTTGTAGTATCATCCTCATCCTCATCGTTTGTTTCACAGGCACTGAAGAAAATACCCAGCATCATAAAGCATAAAAGCCATGTGTTTTTCATAATAGTAGTGTTTTTTTATTATCATTCCGTTTCTTACAAATTCTATCTAATCTTTCACACAACGTACTGAAAATCCGTAGGTTTTGGGAAAAGTATTCCAGCGTCCCACGTTATCATCGCCGGAACGCAGACATCGTCTCCATGCATTGTGGGTTCCATATTCTGATGCAGTGTAGGGATATTCGTAACTGCCCAAAAGTGAGTAACTTCCGGTGGATGAGCTTCGGCCTGATAACAGACCCTCAAATCCGGATGAGCCGCCTTGTTTCATCATTTCACCAACAGGTGAACCACGCCATGTGTTGGCCATATCTGCCTGCGTGGATGTCATGCCCAGTGCAATTTCCAGGTCCTTGTATTCCTCATCAGTAGGTACATGCCAGCCGGGAGGACAAATGCCCTGATGGTTGTTGCCGATGATGGAGGCGCATTCAGAAGTTTCACAGGAATCCGGTAATTGTAACATCTCTGTCCACTGATACAGCCCGCCATAGGTGTCGCAATTGTCGCTGTTGTCGTTGTAGCAAAACTTTTCTATGCTTCCGTTGTCCGATTGCCCGTCACTGCCGTTAACCTGTGTGCCGATGTTGATGTTTTCTGCCATCCAGCATTCTCCCCCGATGCTAACTGTGGCATAGCTTTGTCCGTCGCGGGGGTCAATCAAATCATCACCACAGACAAATGGTGCCTGAAAACTGATTTCTACACTGTCGCTGCTGCTTCCGCATGATGTGCTGATTGTCCATTCAAGAATGTATGCAGTGCCGGCTGTTCCTGAAAAACTGCTTGCCGGATTTGTCGAATCAGCAATGTTCCCTCCTGACCCGGAGATTATGCTCCATAAGCCGTTGCCATCAGCCGGGGTATTGCCTTCCAGTGTGGTGCTTGTGCCCGTAAGATTCGTTTGATCAGACCCGGCATCGGCTTCAGTGGGCAGAGGATCCACCGTGACAGATAGTGGGATGTTGGTTCCGCCACTGCCACATGCATTTTGCGGCGTTACCGAAATGTTTCCGGATTCAGAACCTTCCTGAAAGTCAAGCAAGATGCTGGTGCTACCCTCTCCATCGCTGATAACAGTACCTGGAGGTACGTTCCAGTTGTATGTGTCTGCATTTGCTACAGGATCTATGCTGTATGCTACTCCTGCATCTCCTTCGCAAACTGTGGCAGGCCCCGTAATCGGCCCTGCATCACCAGGAAGGGACATCACATCCACAAAAATACTGTCCGGGTCCGAATTACCGCAGGCATTGCTGGTGTATAATGTGTAATAGCCGCTATCACTCAACTCAGCAGGACTGATGACCGGATTTTGTTCCTCACTGGTAAAATTGCCCGGACCGCTCCAGTGTGGCTGAGCACCTCCTGTATTGCTCGCATACAACTCGATTTCCCCGTCTTCACATGCAGGGGAGTTTGAGCCGGGATCGGGCTGGGGAGGAGGCATGCAGGTACCACATATCTCATACCAGGCTCCGGCTTTAAAAACATTGATGCATTCACTCGTGGTGTTGAAAACCATCAAACCGGAGGCAGGATTGTTTATGGCATCCCGCTGAGCCTCTGTCATCCGTGGAGGCAAAAAGCCTTTGCTTGTGGATGATATGTCAAGAGCAGCACTGCCATCAGGCTGATTTGTGCCTATTCCCACATTGCCGGAGTCGTAAAAAATCCCGTTGTCCCCGGCTGTCCAGAATCCGGATCCGTTCCCACTGCTGCCTGCATGCATGGCGTATGGTACACTCAAAAGCCGGCTGATGCCCATTTCAGTGAAATCTGTGCCTCCGGTGCTGTCAATCTCCACTTTTAACCACTTCGCAATCCCATTATCCCATGCAATATCGGAAAAATCCCAGGTGCTGCTGCCTTCCCCCAGATTCAGGTTAACAAGGCCAAAAGCATTGGTTTCTGTCATATGATTCTCCTGATAAATATAATCGCCGTTCTCAGAATTTTCAAGAATGGAAAGCCGTATCCTGATATCCTGATTGCTGATTGGATGTCCCTCTGAATCGCGAATGACTGCCTGGTATTTGATGGCCTCAGGTACCTGAGATAAAGCCGGCAGCGGAAACAAAAGTATCAGGAGAATCAGGTATGGATAAAACTTTTTCATGGCCTTATGATGAGTTTTTTATTTATAATCGTGTCATCTTCAAATACAATATTCACAATATAACTGCCGGAACTGATATCTTCCACAGAAACAACAATTTCTCCTTTGTGCGGTACTGCTGCTTGTTTTATTATTTGTCCGGTGTTGCTGATTATACTGATGCTTCGGATGCCTGGTTTGGAAGTGCTTATTCTTACATTATCCCGGGCAGGATTGGGATAAAGGCGGAGCTCCTGCGTACCGGATGGTGGTGCGGATTTACCGCTGCTGCTGTCTCCGGGACCACAAAATACGCAACGCACATAATTCTGCGTATACAGAAAGCCCGAGCAGTTTTCCCAGTAACCGTCAGATACCCTGGCCGGCCAGCGTTTAACTTCATATACCTTAAAAAGAGAGCATGTCCACAGGTATTTGTCTTCGGATGTGCCGCGATAGGCTTCATCAAATCCATTGTTTAATCCTTCTTCATCATTAAAATGTCCGACTTCTGCATCTGTGGGCAATCGCCAGCCCCTGCCGTATTGGCTTACACAGTATGACTGATTGCTGCCGGTGTCAAGCTGTTGCTGAGAGTGTTTCGAGTCCGTTCCCGTACCTTTGATATCGCCGGCATTGACCAGTTCTTCACCTTCCCATAATTCATATATCCCTGAAAACGGGGGATCTTCCGGCCATGCCAGGGTGGAATCCGGTGCGGATATTGCTGCAGGACAACTGTCAGAGTAGCACCAGCTGGCACTTAATGATAAGGCTGTAGCATAATTCATCGAGCTTTCCGACAGGGGACTGACAAATAGGTTCACACGGTCAAATCTGCTTCCGGTAAATGATTGCGCATCCCACTGAAACGCAGTGTCAGTAGCTGTCCCATGGCTGCCATATCCGTAAAGAAAAAGGCTGTCCGTGTAGTTTCCGTTGGGCGTGTCAGTCAGGTCAGGAATAAGAATGTATTGCTGAAAACGGTATTGTTTCGTGGAATGATCGTAAGCATAAACATGATTGCCACCATTGATGGTCACTTCTCCATGAGTTTCGCTTTCTGAGATATATGCAGCATTTCCATGTGGATAGTCAGTCTGGCTGCTGACATAACCGCAGGTAAAAGCAATCAGAAGCATACCTGTCAATACCGCTTTTATTTCAGAATGCATAAAAGCAAATATACTGCATTCCCCATGAAAATAAAAATATTATGTAACATATGTTCATAATAAGCAGGCCTTTCTTCATTCAGGCAGATAGTTGAAAATAAATTATTAATTTTGTTGCCTATGGGAAACGGAGAATTACATTTGATACCCAACCGTATCAGTGATGACAGCAATGAAGATGACATTCCTTTATCTTTATACAGAAAGATGCATGAAATAAAATACTGGGTGGTTGAGAATCTTAAGGCAACACGGCGGTATTTGAAAAGTCTGGATAAGCGCATTGATATTGATGCCATGCATTTCCTTGAGATGAATAAACGTGTTGATTCATCAGAGAGTCTGGAGGCACTGAACTGGCTCAGGAAAGGACACGATGTTGGCATTATGTCGGATGCAGGCCTGCCTGGTATAGCTGATCCGGGCAATGAGCTGATTCTGAAAGCGCATCAGGAAAACATTGCTGTTGTACCCCATGCAGGTTCTTCATCCATGTTGCTTGGTTTGGTTGCTTCCGGCCTGAATGGACAGCGGTTCATGTTTCACGGCTATTTGCCCGTGAAAGCCCATGAACGCAAACGTGCATTACAGGAAATAGAAAAGCAAAGCAGCCGGCAAAAGGCATCGCAGATTTTTATGGAAACTCCCTATCGCAATGATGCCATGTTTGCAGCAATGATGGAGTCACTTACCGGCAATACCTGGCTATGTGTGGCTTGTGATATTGATTCCCATGATGCTTTTTTGCGTACCTTGCGGGTGAAAACCTGGAGGGCTGCACCCAATCCCGTATTGCATAAACGACCTGCCGTTTTTATTGTGCAGGCATTTGATGAAAATTAACAGGAAATTGATGAATACGAAAGCAGTACGAATTATACAGGTCGTTTTGCTGATTACCCTCAGCGCCTTATTGTTTTTGTTTACATCCGAACGTCAAAAAAAATCTCTGACTACACCTGCCGGGCATGATGTCAGCTTTCTTGAAGAACAGTTTGATGGACGAATCCGGATTTCTAAGGACAGCAGCCGGCAAATCTGTACCATTCTTACCGGTGAAGGGCCGGTTGGTTATGTTTTGTACAGCTCTGATCTGGATGAACAAACCGTCGGATTTGCCAGTCCGCTGAATTTTGCAGTTGTGCTGAACCAAGATATGGAAATCATGCATATTGAGCTCTTGTCTTATGGTGATGAAACGCCTTCCTATATTGCCTGGCTGGAGCGGGAGAATTTCTTTGAGCAATGGAACGGAATGAAACCAGCCGAAGTGCTGGAAGAAGACCCCGATGTAGTTTCCGGAGCAACCCTGAGTTGTGTTGCCGTAAGTAAAGACCTGAATCAGCTCCTGGCCGGCCTTTCGGATTTTGAGGAGGTACATCGCAAATCACGGAGCAGTTGGGTATTGAAAAACCTTGCAGCACTCTTGTTTCTGGTTTTTGCCCTGCTGCATTTCTTTTATCCAAAAAAACTCCGGAAAACGCGCTGGATTTTGCTGCTTAGTTCTGTTCTTGTGCTTGGTGTCTGGTGTGGATATTTCCTTTCCATTGCATTACTTTACGGCTGGTTGATGCACGGCTTTGTGCTGGAAATGCAGGTTGTATTGCTTACAATTTTTGTCATTTCCGTGAGTTTGCCTTTGTTTACCAGCCGGTCATTTTATTGTACATATGTATGCCCTTTTGGTGCAGCTCAGGAACTTATTGGAAAAATACCCCGCAGAAGAAAGGAATTGCCCGCTTCTGTAAAACGTTTTTTCCGCTGGTTCAGGCCGATTGCGTTTTTTGCAATTGTCCTGCTTACCCTTGCGGGAATAAGCCTGCCATTGAGTGATCTTGAACCCTTCTCTGTGTTCCGGATTCAGGCGGCATCGCTGGCCGTGATCATCCTGGCTGCCATTATGCTTATTTTGTCAGCTTTCATTACCAAACCCTGGTGCCGGTATTTTTGCCCTACCGGGATGATGCTCGATTTGTTAAGAAAACCCATTGTTAAAACCAAAAAAAGAAAACAGAACCATGGCTGATAACAAGTATCTGAAATTTATCCACGAAAGAAAATCTGTCAGAAATTTTAACGCCGGAGATGTTGACGGAAAAAGTCTCGAAAAAATTGTAAAAGCCGGAATGGCAGCACCTACTGCACGAAATATGCAGGCCTGGGAGTTTCTTGTGATAACAGACAGACAAAAATTGCAGGATTTAGCGGAACAGCTGCCCTATGCAAAAATGCTGAGGGATGTTCCTGCAGCCATCGTGGTGTTGGGTGATACGTCCATTGAATCGCCCTCAGGACACTCATACTGGCTGCAGGATACCTGTGCGGCCACCGAAAATATCTTACTTGCCACTGAAGCACTGGGTTTTGGTGCTGTGTGGACCGCCTTGTATCCCTATGAGGAGCGAATGAAACCTGTGGTTGAGGCCTGCAATATCCCCAAACATCTGATACCACTCAATATCATCCCCATTGGGGTGCCGGATGGTAGTGACAAGCCAAAAGATAAATGGAATCCTGAAAAACTTCACTGGAATACATGGGAGAAAAAGTAAAACGCCTGTTCCTGGGAATACCACTAGACGAGAAGCATAAATCCTTATGCCTCTCAGTACGCGAAAAAAACACGCACATTAGAAACATCCGGTGGACACCTGAGAATAACCTGCATGTCACCAGCTTGTTTATAGGCGATACCCCGGAATCCCAAATTCCTGAGCTAAGCAGTAAAATAAGCCGGATTCTGGAAGCTTTTGAGCCCTTTTCCCTCACGCCCGAACGCTTTGTGTTCATGCCTCCGCGAAAACCTAAAATGATCTGGCTGCGATATCAAAAACATCCCGAATTTTCGCGCCTGAGCCTGCTGCTTGCGCAGGAGATACTCGGCAAAGATCCCGATCATCCGCCAAAACCTCATGCAACCCTTGCCAGGTTTAAGTTTGTCCCCAAACAGAATCTTCTTTTTCCGGAACCGCACACAGATGGTTTGACCGTATCCGCTTTAAATCTTTATCAATCCGAGTTGAAACCAGAGGGCGCCAGGTACAAACCTGTTGAATCCTTTGAGTTGAAATAAAAAAAGCTGCCCGGAATGGACAGCTTTTGTGAAAGAATTGCGCGTCTGTTTATTTCTCCGCACCTACTTGTTTATTGTCAAATTCTTCTCCAACAGGAACGTCTTTCTTCTCGAGTTCACCAGTCCACTGTATGTCTTTTTTGAAAGCCATAATGGGCCAGAAGATAAATGGCAGTAGAATCAGACCTACTGCAAAACCACCCGATTGACCGTAGTTTTTGGCTGCACGGATTGGTAAAATAATTCCAAAAAATACCCAGACAGCCAGTGCTCCGACAACCGGAATGAAAACTGCGAAAATCAAAAACACCCAGGCCCAATGCAAACTACTGATGCGAAGATAGATGATCAGGTTGTAAATCGGAATGATTGCAGCCCAACCGGGTTGTTTTGCTTTTTCAAATACCATCCACATGGAAATAACCATAAGGATTAGGATAAGAAAATAAATTACAATAAGAGCACTTCCTACTCCTACGAGTACACTAAATAAATTTTGATCCATAGTTACTAAGGTTTTAGTTAAACATAATTTGAGTTTTCCGGATCAAAATACACATAAAAATCAGATTATCAATCTAATCAGGGATGTCAAAGTGGCATCGGGTACTGTCATAAAACAGACACAATGGCAGTAGGTTGTTGTATCTGTTGATAAAATGGCAGAAAAACCGTGCTGGTATGCAGTTTGATATATTTTGGATGAAAACAAAAGTTTAACTAAAAAATATTGGAGGACCATAGTTATGATACCAATGATTAAAAGCACAAGCAACTATCTCCCAAGTATGTGGGATCAGTTCATGAAAGATTTTGAAAACATGGACGAAAGAACATTTCAGCCGGCAATCAATGTGAAAGAAACCGGTAAGGATTACCAGGTAGAAGTTTCAGCACCTGGTTTTGAGAAAAAAGATTTTGACATCGATGTGGACAACCATCGCCTGATCATCAGCTATGAGCACAAAGATGAAAAGGAGGAGAAATCTGATGACCATAAGTATTATCGCCGTGAATTTGGTATGAGCAGCTTTACACGTACTTTTGAGCTGCCCGAAGATGCAAAAGAAGATGATATACAGGCGAAATATGACAAAGGAATTTTGCTCATTGTCATCCCGAAAACATCACCACGGGAAGATGTCAAAAAGAAAATTTCTATCAAGTAAGTTGAAGTTTGATTCGTTTTGGTAAAATCAGGGAGAGGTGAAAGCCTCTCCTTTTTTGTTTTCTGATTTTGATTTCCCTATCAACAAGTGTACCTTTGGTGCTACTGAACAATTCAATATAACATGTCCCAAAAGACTGATATCTATTTTCATGTTGGCTTGCCCAGAACAGCCTCTACCTTTTTGCAGCGAAAAGTGTTTCCTCAATTCAAGGGCATTCTTTTCGTAAAAAAGCATGACTTTAAAAAGCATGACCAGATCATTGCAAATGCCACGAAACCTGTTCTGTTGTCTACGGAAATTGACATCGGTAAAGGCCGGCCAAATGCAAACAAATTGTTTGATTTTGCTGAAAAATATCCTGAAGCAAAAATCATCCTCGTCCTGCGCCGGCATGATAAATGGATTGCATCAAAATACAAGTATCACATCCGCAAAAACGGGAACCTGACTTTCAGGGAGTTTTTTAATCTGAAGGAGAACAACGGGTTTTTCCGTAGAGAACATCTTGAATACCGGAAAATCATTGAGCTGCTGGAGTCTATTTTTCAGCAAAAACCTCTGGTGATGTTTCAGGAAGAATTCAAAACTGCTCCCGAAAAAAGCCTGAATTACCTGGCTGAATTCTGCAAGGCGGATTTTGATTACCGAAGCCTTAAAACATCCGGTGTTAACACGGCCTTCTCTGAAAAGCAATTGCGCTTGTTGTGGCAATTTAACCGGCGCTTTACCTTTGATGAGGCAAAACACGGGAAAGTTGAAAAAAAAATCAGAGCGGGGTTAATTCATACTCTTGCTTTTCTTGCACGCTTTATTCCATCACGTAAAAGCAATGCCCTTATTCCCGAATCCGATTTGCAGGAAATACAAGAAGCATACAAAGAAGACTGGCAGGCTTGCATTAACTATGTGTCTGCACAGCGCGGGATTTTCTTTTAATCGTTTTGCGATTTTGTCAATAAATCATACGCTTTTTGATCTGCCGGATTCCATGACAACCAGTGCCGGGATTCAAAATCTTCAATAAACCTTTCTTTTCGCTCCTGTATGTATGAGTAGTAGCTTTCCGGTGTGATGTAGGACGCATCACGGGCAAAATCAAACTCCTGATACTGCCTCTGTTTTAAGGATTCAAGATATTCCATATCCTTGTCAAGCCAGGGTAGGGCACGTTCATCAAGCTTCTTCAGAAAATCCAGATGCACAAAGGCCTTGTCAGCATGACTGAAATTGTATTTTGCAATACACACATCCCAGTTAACAAGACTCATGGCTATAAGAATGACAAAGACTGAAAGGCTGTTGTAACGCAATAAAAAGAAACTTGTCCGGGCTTTGTGGATTTTCAGTATCACCGTAAGCAATCCAACCAACACTGCCAGCAGGAAGAAAAACACAGCAATGCGTTTGTATGCAAGATTAAAATACTCAATATAATGCAGGTTCCGTATTGCTACTGAAATTGCCAGTATGGCATTTTGAGCCATCCACGCATAGGCCAGTATTTTTAAAGCTTTATTGTTTTGTAAGAAATTGAGATTCTTTCTGAAGTAAAACAGAATGATGCCGATGGAAAGCAGTATGGAGAGTATCAGCAGCCAGGTACCTTCATGCACAAATTGTTTCAGAGTTTCTCCCTGCCATTCAAAGCCAAACCATACATTATTTATGTCGAGAAAATTTACCAGCAGCAAAATAATATTCATGGCAACAAGCAGGACTATGGCTGACTTGTACTCGGTTCTTAGCGCTGTCTTTTTCCCGCGATAAGTATATTTCGCCCGCCTTCTGAACAGAATGTCTGTTTTTTGCAATTCTGATTTTACAATCCCCGGATGTGCTTTTCCCATCAGAAGCCAGATTGCAAACAGTAAACCTCCCAGAAATGTCCAGAACCAGGCCCAGTCTATCGTCCCAAACACATTGATCAAAAATGAATTGATTGATGTGAATACTCCACCCACAGCATCGTCGAACCAGGGGTTGGCTGTGCGGTAAATTACTATAAAAATAATAACGAGAATAGCTGGTATGCCAACAATAGCAAGTGTTTTGCCAAACTTTCGGACTGGTTTGGTTTTGTCTTCACCATTGAATAGTCGTGGGAAAAATTCTGCCATGGAATAGCCGATGTTGAGGAAACTTATTCCTGTAAGCCTGTGCAATGCACGTGTTTCAGGAAACAGTGCTGCAGTCGATAGCAAAATCAGAGAAACATAATTCATCACGATGGCCAGGGTGGAATGCAGAAAAAAACTTGCGGCAAGAGTAATCAAAGTGGTAACACTCAGTACCATGTGGTGAAAATTGTTCTTGTTGATACGACCCATCCATATAAGGCTGCCGATGATGAAAGCATTAAATATGAGCTGATTGATGCCTGCCGGTTTATTGTGAAAGAGAATGGCAAACAACACTGCGCCGGCCAACACCAGCCAAATAGGAGTCTTTTGTTTCATGCTAATATTATTGTTTCTGTTACTAACGATCCTTTGTTGATAATCGTATAAAATCATGAAGCTTCTCTAATATTCTGCAACTTAATCCGGAATAAATTGTAATGCTAATGCCAATAAAGTGATAGGACATAATTGCAAATTAGCCGGAATGTTACCTATGTAACAGATTTCGGTAATTGAATGCGGTAATATTGCATCAGAAATAATCACAGGAGTTTAACCAAAAATGAGATAATTATGAAAATGTTTTGTTATCAATGTCAGGAAGCAGCCAGAAATACTGGTTGTACAATTGCAGGTGTCTGCGGAAAAAAGGATGATCTTGCCAATATGATGGACCTGTTGATGTATGTGACCAAAGGTGTGTCAGTTTTTGCTGTGAAAGCCCGTGAGGCCGGTATTGAAACCCCAAAAGCCAACAAGTTTGTGTTTGAGGCATTGTTCAATACCATTACCAATGCCAATTTTGATAAAGCAGCAATCATCGCCAAAATCAAAGAAGGTTTTGATGTACGCGAAGAACTGAAAGGAAAACTTGATGCTGCTGGTGTAAAAACTGAAGGCCTGCACCCATCCACCACATGGTACTCTGAAGATGAGGCCGAAATGGAGCGCAAAAGCGAAAGCCCTGAAGTTGGTGTGCTTGCCACTGAAAATGAGGATGTCCGTTCATTGCGTGAGCTGCTGACTTACGGCGTAAAAGGAATTGCTGCCTATGCTGAGCATGCATACAATCTTGGTGAGCAAAAAGAAGAAATTTTTGATTTCATGCAGAAAGCCCTGAAAACCACAACCGAGGACCATCACAGCGTAGATGAACTCGTAGGTATGGTGCTCGAATGCGGTAAATTTGGCGTAGATGTGATGGCATTGCTGGACAAAGCCAACACCCAGGCGTATGGCAATCCTGAAATCACAGAAGTAAATCTGGGTGTGAGAAACAATCCCGGCATTCTTATCTCAGGGCATGATATGAAAGATCTTGAGGAATTGCTGGAGCAAACCAAAGATACCGGTGTTGATGTATACACGCACAGTGAAATGCTGCCGGGTCATTATTATCCCGCATTTAAAAAATACGATCATTTTGTTGGCAACTATGGTAACTCATGGTGGAAACAAAAAGAAGAATTCGAATCTTTTAACGGACCAATTCTCTTTACCACAAACTGTATTGTGCCACCAACCAAAAAAGCAGGCTATACAGACCGCATTTATACTACAGGCTCATCTGGTCTTGCAGGTGCAACCCACATTCCCGGCAGAATCGATGGCAAACCAAAGGATTTTTCTGAAATCATTGAGCACGCCAAAAAATGCGAAGCTCCCAAAGAAATTGAAACCGGAACCCTCGTTGGCGGATTTGCGCATCACCAGGTGATTCAGCTTGCTGATAAAGTGGTGGATGCTGTGAAATCAGGCGCCATTAAGAAATTTTTTGTCATGGCAGGTTGCGACGGCCGCATGAAAGACCGTGAATATTACACCGAATTTGCTGAACAATTGCCAAAAGACACTGTCATACTCACCGCAGGTTGTGCCAAATACCGCTACAACAAATTGCCGCTTGGTGACATAGGTGGTATCCCACGTGTACTGGATGCAGGTCAGTGTAATGATTCCTACTCACTTGCCGTTATTGCGTTGAAACTGAAAGAAGTGTTTGAACTCAACGATATCAATGATCTGCCCATTGCATACAATATTGCATGGTACGAGCAGAAAGCAGTTATCGTATTGCTGGCACTGCTCTCACTTGGTGTAAAAGATATTCACCTCGGTCCCACACTTCCTGCTTTCCTTTCACCCAATGTGGCCAATGTGCTTGTTGACAAGTTTGGCATTGCAGGCATTGGTGAAGTAGAGGAAGACATTGAAATGTTTATGAATGCTTAATTCATTCTAAGGATAGTACTGTTGCAGTCTGTGGGGATGCAATCCAATGCATCCCCACTCTCTGACTGCAATAGCTTAAATCAAAAGGACACAATTATGAAGATTAAAAATGTGAACGATTTGCCAATCAAAGAAAATCCCCATAAAGCTGATGTACGCATGATGCTGAAATCCGGTAAATTTCAGGTGATGCATCTTTCCTTGGAACCCGGTCAGTCCCTGAAACCGCATGTGACACCCGTTGAAGCTTTTTTCTATGTGCTTGAAGGTGAGCCCGAAGTTGAAATTCTGGAGGAAAGAGAAGTGGTAAAAGCCAATTCTGTAGTACACAGCCCGGCAAACATGAAACACTGTATTTATAATCCCGGTGACAAACCGGCGCGTGTGCTGGTAGTGAAAGCCGGAGAATAATATCCCTGTTTCCATATTCAAAAATCTGCTTTGAGGATGGATGCGGGCAAATCCCGCCAGCCAGCGCATCAGCCATCCCTGGCGGGTCGGCGTACGGCTGCTAGTTACCTGCTGCTCTGCGGCTGTACATGTCGCATCGTCAGGGGCTTCCTTCGGTCGCCCTGCTCTGCGGGTACAGCAACGCATCGCAGCAGGTAAGCTATACGCCTTCCGCCTTTTGCGAAAAAAATCGATGGTTCAATCTTTGTCCTGTAAAAGGAACGAATCTTTAAAAAACAAAGTGGAAGCACGATGCTTCGCGCTTCCACTGGTTTTAATGGTATTATTATTTCGCAGAAGGATTAAAACGGCATACCCACATCCACCATGATCATGGCTCCTCCTGAAACATATTCGTTATTGGGATCGTGCGCTATAACAATGGTACTCATTCCCATCATGGCATCATTTTCCATCGTTACAGTACCGCTATTATCAACTGTGGCTATGTTGAACATTTCAAAACCAGGACCGTAATCTGGAATAACCCAGTTGAAGTTGATGCTGTATTCCTGTCCCAGACCGGTGCGGGTGTTTTCATAGGCAGTTGCTGAGAATTGATGTGATTCTCCTTGTTGCATGCTTTTATACAATGGAGTTATCCAAACAACTGTGTCGGGATTTACCAGGACTTCGCATTGTGCGCGTATACCATCTGCGATGGCAGAAATATGGGTTTTCCCTGTTCTTACAGGATTTATTTCACCGGTTGAGGTAACGGTAGCAATTTCCTCGTTGGCCGATGACCAGGTGAAAGAAGCATCGCTTACTTCATTGCCTTCAGCGTCATATGCCGTGGCGTTCAGTGTTTCAGTCTCATCCTTGAAAAGATCGGTTGAGTATTTGTTGAGCTCAACCCGCGTGATCGGTAGAGAAACCGTCGGCGGGCCTACAACCATTACCGGAACATAAAACGGCCGGTCGGGCTGTGTGCTTGCCGTAACAGTTATAACGCATTCACCTGCACCAACAAGACTTACCATGCCGCTACTGCTGACAGTGGCAACCGACTCATCGTCAGAGCTGTAGCTGTAGGTGGGGTTCTGATCTCCGAAATACACAGTGTTGAGTTGAATGTCATGGCCTGATTCATAGAGAATTGCCGATGGTGCAACCGCAAAAAAACTGGGCTGATATACACCAATAGGCACTGAGGCGCTGATTTCGTTGCCATCCTTGGTGACAGTGGCTGTTACTTTGGCTTCACCTGTAGCAGATGTGCTGAAAACATTACCGCTAAATGAGCCAACAGAATCAGGGCTTACACTCCAGCTGACATTATCGGTAGAGCTCACTTCTCCATCTGAATCAACAAGAACAGCATTATAACTGATGCTTTCCCCGGGTTCAACGTTCTGCGCACCATTGTCAATCACCAGCGCATAACTTTTGTTGTCCGCTGTGTTATCTTCGTCTTCATCTTCATCTTTTTTACATGAAGAAAACATGAGTAGGGACGATGTGAAAAGCCCAATCAATACAAGTAAGGACAATTTTTTCTTTTGCATAATATTATAGTTTTTGGTTAGAATTTTGTTATACATGCAAGATAGCAATTATTGTGCCACTTGGCAAGCGTGATTTTTGTTTTTACTTTAAATCTTTTTGTGAAATGTAAAACCGCGTTTTTCCAATGCCTTGCCCAGCAAAATACCAATGAATAAAAACAGTGGAATGGCTACCATTAGTCGCACTGCAGTAAAGGGAAGGCCAAGAAATGATATTTCAAATAAAGTCATCGGTATACGGCCGATTCCCACAAATCCCAGGTATACAAAAATAACCTGCATGGATGCACCTTTTTTCCGAAGGCTCTGGGCAAGAGGCAGGCCCACAAAAAGACCACCGATGGATACCCCGGCCAGCAGCAATACCCAGACGTATGCCATCCAGCCGCTATCTCTTCCCAAATGCCGGATGATTCTCTTTTCGCTTACCCATACTTCCAGCAAGCCAATTAAAATAAAGGCGAATGGCAGTATTTTCATCATATCAACCACAACGTCCCAAAAGGCATTGCCAACAGATATTCCCTGCTGGTAATCTGCAAGATGTGAATACATCAGAAAACCCGCGAACAGTATCAGGAGCAATATGTTTAATGCCTTGCCTTTGTCTGGCTTACTCATTGAAAATCAGTTTTACTGCTATGACCACCAAAATGCTTACCACAAGCCCAAGAATGTTCCTTATCAGGGCCACTTTCACACCAAGAAACTTTTTCTCCAAAGGAAAACTCACTATCCCGACATTCATGAGGCTAAGGGCAAAGCCGGCGATGATGTAATAAGGAATCCCCTGGCTTTTTAATGCTGCCATGAGTGGATACGCTGCAAATCCTGGCATCACTGTAACACTCCCAAGGCTCACCGACAAGGCCGCACCTTTCATCCCGGATTCCTCGCCAATGAGTGAATTCAGTAATTCTGAGGGCATGAAAGTAATCATTACAGCGAAGGCCGCCATCAAAACCAAAAACAAGCTCAGCATGCCATAGAATTTTTGCCATGCCAGCTTTAAAGCCTCCAGTGTTTTGGCTTTGCTTTTTATCAGCGAGATTATCACAGCTGTTAATGTCAATGTCCATAAAACTACATTCATCTCCAAAATTGTATGCTGATGCTTGCGGCGAAGATATATGAAATTGTCACGCTTTGGATAAAATCAAACGGATAAATTATTCGCTTGATTGTAAACCAACCTGACATCTGAAATTGTATTTATTTTGCCTTGAGTTGTCATGTGTTTCAACAGTGGCCTTGCATCCTGAGGGTTTACGGAGAAGGGTTAAGGTACAATAAAGCCATGATAATACAAAAAATACCATCTGCTCTTACAAAGGTTATAATTATGTTCAACGCTTAGGAAGAATAAAAAAAT
>JBKGYK010000054.1:0-22853 GCA_046546095.1 Bacteroidales bacterium | reverse complement strand
TTAAATCAGACAAATAGAATTATGAATTTCATAGTATTTTTATTAACAAAATGCTATTTCTTGCCTTTTAACCTTATGATACTGTCTTTTGTTGGTTATTGGCTATGCAAACAAAGTTGCCATGCATCTTAAGGGAGATTTACCCTGGCTGAAAACCACACAAAATGAATGTGTAAACTATATTTGCAGGAGCTGCACGCATTTCGAGCAGGAGACTTACGAAGTCTAAGTTTGAGTGAGTTTTATCGCAAACGAAAACCGAAGTCCCCGGATTGTTGATTTGGAAAGCCAGGCTCGTGTGAGCACATTTTATCATCACAACTATTTTTTGCTTGAGCTCTTTTTTAGTAGTTTTGAGAAAAAGACATTATGAAAACAATCACTTTTATACGACACGCTAAGTCAGACCGCAAACAAAACGTAGAAGATTTTGAACGTCCGCTGAATGAACGAGGCAAATCCGATGCTCCCCTTATGGGAAAAGTCATAAAAAAGGATTTTATTCTTCCGGATCTCATCCTTTCAAGTGCTGCCAACAGAGCAAAAACCACAAGCCGGATGATTGCAGCCGAAATTGCTTATCCCGAAAAGGAAATTGTTTTTCTCGAAGATTTGTATTTCGCAGATACCGAAACGTATTTCCGCATCATCCGCGATATGGAGGACAGTTTTGACAACATTTATGTGGTATCACACAATCCCGGCACCACCTACATTGTCAACCGGATATCAAACACACGCCTGGATCACATGCCTACCTGTGGTATTGCACAGATAGAGTTTGATGTCTCTTCATGGTCTGAGATACAGGATAAATCCGGCAAGTTACTGCGTTTCGACAGGCCCAAAAATCACAAATAATCATTGCTCCAGCATCTGCCTGGCAATTCTCAAATTGTTTTTTGCCTGCTCATCATTGGGATTGATTTCCAGCGAACGCTCCAGATACTCAATGGCCTTTTCATGATTTTCTTCAATGCCGTATGATATACCAATGAATTTCAATGCCTGTGCATCGCGGGGTTTCACCTTTAACAAGCGCTCAAAATAGCGCCGCGCTTTTACCGGCCGGTTTTTGGTTCCCCAGGCAAAGCCGGATAAACGCAACACTTCGGGATCATTTGGTGCCAGATTTTCTGCTTTTTCAAGCATCATAATGGCAGAATCCGGTTTATATCGCTTGTTCAGGTACAAATCGCCCATGGCTTTCCAGGCTTCCGGGTGGTTGGGGTTGATATCTGTCACCTGTTTCCATATGTTTATCTCATACACAGGTCTGTCCACATTTTGTGTCAGCACCCCATAGATGTTACCCCAGGCATCTGTGTTTTCCGGTGCAATTTTCAGTACCCTGATGTAATAATCCATCATGCCCTCAACATCACCAAACACAATGTAGCGAATGTTTGCCATCCTTACCATCGGCTCTATATACGAAGGATGAATCTCCAGAGCCTTTTTAAAATATGGAATGGCCTCACGCATCATGGAGTCACGCATTTCAGGCTTCTTGTTTTCTGCACGCGCATACAATTCGCTGGCATAGGAGGAGTTTCCTTTTGCCGAGTTTTCCGATATTTTTACATCGTGTTGAAACAAGGTAAAGCTATCTTTCCAAACCGTATTGCGGCTGATAACTTTTACTGAGTATAATGCCATAATTACCAGCAAAACTCCGGTAAGCACCTGTTTTCCGTTTTTCAGTTTCAGCAGTTTAAGCAAAGCAAATGCAAGCATCACTGAAAAAGCCAGCGAGGGGATAAACATAAACCGTTCGCTCATAAATGCCCCGATGTTTATCACCAGGTTGGATGTAATGGACAGGGTGGCAATATAAAACCAGATCGCCCAGGCGTACAGGCGGCGCTTTTTAAGGCCGATAACAGCTAACACCCCAAGTGCAATATAAATCAACAGTGAGAGCAGCACCTGCCAGTCACCCCAATTCATCAACTCAATGTGATAAGGATAATAATCCCATGTAAGCGGATGCGGAATAATGAGAAGTTTCAGGTACAATCCCAGCGTATAAAAAATGGTGGCGTATTTTTCTTCCATATCAGCTTCCAGAAACGGGTTGTTCATCAATTGCTGAGAGGACTCTCCCATCAATTGCCCTAACACCGATACCCTTACAATCAGGTAAAGAGCAGAGGCAGCCAGTACCGGCAAAAGGCCAATCCATACTTCCCGTTTTTTGGCGATGCGAAAAAACCACAGGCTGAACGGAATAACAAACAGGAATGTAAATGCCACCTCTTTGGACATCAGTCCGAGGAAAAACACAAGGAAAATCCACAGCAGATGAATCGGTTTTTTTGTTTCAGCATAGCGGATGGCAAACCACAGGGCAGCAAACGCACCCAGAAAAGCAAAAATCTCATCCCGCCCTTTGATGTTGGCAACAATTTCGGTGTGGATTGGGTGGGCTGCATAAATCAGACTGGCCAGAAAAGCAAGGCTCAGCAGGGGATGGTTATTTTCATCCGGAGGAAAAAACCGCAGCAGAATTTTATACAGCAATAAAACCGAAAGCACATAAAACAAGACATTAAAAAAGTGCATAACGTGCGGGTTGCCATCAAAAAGAGACTGCCCTATAGCAAAACTTATCATGCTCAGTGGACGGTAGCGTCCGCCCTGCACAATGGAGGCATCGTCGCCAAACATACCGGCCATCATATCACTGGACAGGATTTTCCCGATTCCGCTTATACCTTGCTGGGTATAGGCATTGTTTTGAATGACCATTTTATCATCCAGGGCATATTCGTGTGGGATGGTATTAAGGTATAATCCAAAGGACACGAGAATCAATATCAGCCAGGGCAGGTGTTTTTGTTTCATAGCATGGTTCTTTTGCAGCTATGAAAGTACAAATTTTATTGGAAAAGGGAAAACATTCCGGATATTGAAAAGGATAATGCGGGCGCCCGCCTGCCTTCTCGTGTATATTGCCAGTGGCAGGCAGGGGCGGTGTCCGGCTATTAGTTGCCACCGGCTGGCAGGTAAACCGGTCTTTTCGGGCAGGAAAGGGCAATTCAATCATTGATCGCAAGCTGCTGACCACCTGCCAGAAAAGGCGGGCCCTAAAGCATATTTCCACGAAATCCAACTGCAATAGTAAACGTTTTGCTCCCTGGTGTGTTTGTATAGACAAAGAAAATCGCTATGGAAAAATGGATTAAGGAAAACATCCCCGATATGTCAGACAAGATTGTTGTTGTTACCGGTGCAAACAGTGGATTGGGTTTTGAAACCAGCCGTGTACTGGCAAAACATCATGCTAAGGTAATTATGACAGGAAGGAATGAAGAAAAGCTGGAGGCAGCCAAACAAGACATCCTCCGGGAATTTCCTGAAGCACAGGTTGAAACAAAGATACTCGATCTTGCTGATTTATCCTCTGTACAAGATTTTTCCGAATACATGCGGCTTCATTTCAACCGAATAGATGTTCTGGTAAACAATGCCGGAGTTATGGCCACACCGTATGCTAAAACAAAAGACGGTTTTGAACTGCAGTTTGGCACAAACCATCTGGGGCATTTCGCTTTAACAGCCAGGCTATTCCCTTTACTGAGAAACACATCCGGAAGTCGCGTTGTAAGCATATCAAGTCTGGCAGCCCGCAAAGGCCGCATCAATTTTGATGACCTGATGTCGGAAAAAAATTATAATCGCATGACAGCATACAGGCAAAGTAAGCTGGCCAATCTTATGTTTGCCATGGAACTGAATGATCGCCTGGCAGAAACAGAGTTCAGAACAGTATCCATAGCTGCCCACCCCGGTATGGCTGAAACCAACTTGTTTTACAGTACCAAGCCGAATTGGTTTCTCCGCATGCTGGGTAAAATCATCATGCCTGCCATCACCCAATCGGCGGGCAAAGGTGCTCTTCCCCAGTTATATGCAGCCGCATCTTATGATGCGAAACCCGCTGGATATTATGGACCTGACGGAAAAAAGGAATGGAAGGGATTTCCCACGAAGGCATACATAACAGAAGCTGCTAAAGAAAAAGATACGAGACAAAAACTCTGGGAAGAGTCAGAAAATCTGACCGGAGTACAATTTAACCTAAACCAAGAATCATGAAATCTTTCTGGGATAAGCGATATGGCTCCGATGAATATGTATATGGCACGGAAGCCAATGATTTTTTTACCGAAGAAATCAACAAACTCAAACCCGGCTACCTGATGGAAGCGGGAGCAGGTGAAGGCCGAAATGCAGTTTATGCCGCCCGTCTGGGCTGGGATGTTGTGGCTATAGACCAAAGCCAGGCCGGCATGGAAAAGACCATAGCTCTGGCGGAGAAAGCCGGAACAGAACTACAGTTTCACCTGTTGGATCTGGAGCATCTGGACTTACAGGAAAATGCTTACGATGCTATTGGCATGATTTTCCTGCATTTGTCACCGGAGGCGAGAAAAATCTTTCACCAAAAGCTATACACTCTCCTAAAACCCGGCGGGACACTCATCATGGAGGCATTCAGCAAAGATCAGCTGAAATATGGCACCGGTGGTCCAAAAAGCCCGGATAAGCTTTACACAAAAGCCATGCTGAAAGAGGATTTTCAAAATTTCAGCAAGCTAAGGATAAAGCAAAAGCTACGCCACCTGAAAGAAGGCGGCCACCATGATGGCAAAGCCTCTGTATTGCAGGTGGTAGCGGTGAAATAAATGCTTATACTCTGCCGGCATTATCTGATAATTTTTCTGTTCCGCTTTGATTTACCACAAATAAAAGACAGCAGTTCCATCCGGAAAAACGGTATGAGACATACTGTTTGCGGGAATATCATGTATCTTTACGCGAAATTTATTAGTTTTGTTACATGATGAAAAAAATACTGGTTACCGGCGGTGCCGGATTTATTGGCTCACATTTGTGTGAACGTCTTCTGAGCGAAGGCAATGAAGTCATCTGCCTGGACAATTATTTCACAGGTTCCAAGCAAAACATTATCCATCTGCTGGAAAATCCGTATTTTGAGCTGGTACGTCATGATATTACCATGCCGTATTTCATTGAAGTGGATGAAATCTACAATCTGGCCTGTCCCGCCTCCCCTATTCATTACCAGTTTAATCCAATCAAGACGGTAAAAACCTCGGTGATGGGTTCCATTCACATGCTGGGCCTTGCCAAGCGCATCAAGGCCAAGGTTTTGCAGGCATCAACAAGTGAAGTATACGGAGACCCGCAGGTGCATCCACAAACAGAGGATTACTGGGGTCATGTAAACCCCATCGGTTCCCGTTCATGTTATGATGAAGGCAAACGATGCGCCGAAACATTGTTCATGGATTATCACAAACAAAACAATGTCCGGATTAAGATAGTCCGCATATTCAACACATACGGACCACGTATGGATCCGGCAGACGGCCGTGTGGTATCAAATTTCATTGTGCAGGCACTCAAAGGTGAACACATCACAATTTTTGGCGACGGCTCGCAAAGCCGCAGTTTTCAATATGTAGATGATTTGGTGGAAGGTCTGATCAGGATGATGGGCACGCGCGAAGATTTCCGGGGGCCTGTAAATATTGGTAATCCCAATGAATTCACCATGCTGGAACTGGCCGAGACAATTATTCGATTGACAGGCTCAAAATCCAAAATTGGTTTTCATCCCCTGCCTGAAGACGACCCTGTTCAAAGGCAGCCGGATATCAGTCTGGCAAAAAAAGAGCTACAAGGATGGGAGCCAGAAATACAACTTGAAGCAGGGCTGAAACGAACCATTGATTATTTTAAAAAAACGCTTGAATTATGAAAGGAATTATTCTGGCAGGTGGCGCAGGAACCCGTCTGCATCCCATTACACGCAGCATATCAAAACAGATTATTCCGGTGTACGATAAGCCTATGATTTATTATCCTTTATCGGTGCTTATGCTGGCGGGTATACGAGAAATACTAATCATTTCTACCCCGCACGATTTACCTATGTACGAAAATCTTTTTGGTGACGGCAGACAATTGGGCCTGAAAATTGATTATGCTGAGCAAGCTTCACCCGATGGGCTGGCACAGGCTTTTCTGATTGGTGAGGAATTCATTGGCAATGATGAAGTCTGCCTGGTACTGGGCGATAATATTTTCTATGGTCATGGTCTGGGTGGAAAATTGCTGGAATCCGCAGAATTGCAGGAGGGTGCAATTGTTTTCGGATATTATGTAACCGATCCTCAGCGCTATGGTGTAGCGGAATTCAACAAAGATGGCAAGGTAATTTCCCTGGAAGAGAAACCCGAAAAGCCCAAATCAAATTATGCTGTCACCGGCCTGTATTTTTATGACAATTCAGTGGTTGAAAAGGCCAAAAGCCTTAAACCATCCGCACGTGGAGAGCTGGAGATCACAGACCTCAACAAGCTATATCTGGAAGAGGACAAACTCAGTGTAGAATTGTTAAGTCGTGGTGTGGCGTGGCTGGATACCGGCACACCTGATTCCCTGCTGCAGGCCTCAAATTTCATTGCTACCCTGGAAAACAGACAAGGTCTGAAAGCCTCCTGCATTGAAGAAATTGCATTTAAGCGTGGTTTTATTGACAAAAAACAGCTCATGGAGCTGGCCAAACCACTGATGAAAAATAATTACGGGAAATACCTGATGCGCATCGCAAACGAAGACAGTTATGGAATTCATTAAAACAGCGATACCGGATTTATTGATTTTGAAACCAAAAGTTTTTGGTGATGAGCGAGGCTATTTTTTTGAAAGCTGGCGCGATGAATGGTTTGAAGAGGCCGGCATTGACACCAAATTTGTGCAGGACAATGAATCATCATCCCACTATGGTGTGATTCGCGGCTTACATTTCCAGCGACCACCACACGCACAGGCCAAGCTTGTAAGAGTGATCCGGGGCCGGGTTCTTGATGTTGCGGTAGATTTACGCAAAGGCTCCCCTACCTACGGGAAACACGTTGCGGTAGAACTCACCGAAGACAATCACCGGCAATTTTTCATACCTCATGGATTTGCCCACGGATTTGCTGTTTTATCAGATCAGGCAGTTTTTACCTATAAGTGTGATGATTATTACCACCCCGAATGCGAAGATGGTGTGGCCTGGGATGATCCGGACCTGGCAATTGACTGGAAAATTAAACCGGAAGATGCCATTGTATCTGAGAAAGACAAAAAAAATTCACCCTTACAAAAGGTAAAAAGCATTTCTCTGTAAAACGTAAACAACGCTCAAAAATAAACGCCAAACCCTTTCGGATTTGGCGTATTTTAGTTTTGATTATACTGCTTTCTTAGTCCAGTTTATGGATGGTCAGTCCTGAGCGCAGTTTTGGCTCAAACCAGGTTGTTTTTGGAGGCATGATATTGCCTGTATCAGCAATATCAATCAATTGCTGCATACTTACCGGGTAAAGGGCAAAAGCCACTTTCATTTCACCGGCATCAACCCGTTTCTTCAGTTCTCCAAGTCCCCGGATACCGCCGACAAAGTCGATGCGTTTGGAAGTACGCAGGTCTTTAATGTCCAGCAATTTCTCCAGCACTTCATTGGAAAGAATGGTCACATCCAGTACACCGATGGGATCATTGTCATCGTATGTGTTTTCCTTGGCGGTAAGTTTATACCATTTGCCATCAAGGTACATACTGAATTCGTGCAGTTTGGCAGGTTTGTAAATATCACTGCCCATTTCCTCAACATCAAAGCTTTCCTTGAGTTTGCTGATAAGCTCATCTTCAGACAAGCCGTTCATATCTTTCACCACACGGTTGTAATCAATGATATTCAGTTGATTATCGGGGAAGTGTACAGCCATAAAATAGTTGTACTCTTCATTGCCGGTGTGGTTTGGGTTTTTGGCTGCAAACTCGTCGCCGATGCGGGCGGCGGCAGCTGTACGATGATGACCGTCAGCCACGTATGTAGAAGGCACTTTTTCAGCAAAGAGACGTTCAAGTTCTTTGTTATCTTCATCCTTGTCCACCGGCCAGAGTGTATGTCCGAAACCGTCCTCTTCGGCTACAAAATCATATTCCGGTTTCTCGTTTTTTGTGATGCGTTCAACGATGGCATCAATTTCCGGAACAGCTTTGTAAGAGAAAAACACAGGTTCGATATTGGCACGTGTGTAGCGTGTTAGCACCATGCGGTCTTCCTCTTTTTCTGGACGGGTAAGCTCGTGTTTTTTGATAATGCCTTTTTTGTAGTCTTCACAGGCAGCACATGCAACGATTCCATATTGTGTACGGCCGTCCATGGTTTGAGCATAGATATAGTAACGGGGTTCTTCATCCTGCTGCAACCAGCCTTTATTCTGGAATTTTTTGAAATTCTCCACAGCTTTTTCGTACACTGTTTCAGAGTGAATATCGGTACGCTCGGGGCAGTCGATCTCCGCACGCGTAATATGCAGCAGTGAATGTTCTTTTCCTTCAGCCATTTCGGCTGCTTCTTCTGAATTCATCACATCATAGGGGAGGCTTGAAAGCTCTGCGGCTATTTCTTTTGGCGGGCGCAGTCCCCTGAACGGTTTTATTATTGCCATTACAATTTGTTTTTAAAGATTACTATTTATTTACCTGGAAGGTTTTGTCGTTGTCATCCCACATTGCTTTGATTTGTTTGATCGCAGCAATACCTGCATTGACATTGGCTTCTTTTGTCTGTGCACCCATTTTCTTAGGGGTAAAGAAGCAACGGCCTTCATATTTTTCAGCAATTTCATCTTTGCAATCAGGAGCAATATCGGAAATATAAGCAAAGTCATCCCGCTCAGCAAACACCTGCAGAAGCTCATCTTCATTGATAACTTCCTTACGTGCGGTATTCACAAGCACTCCGTTTTCAGGCATGGAGGAGAGTAGTTTTTTTCCAATGGAGCCTTTTGTTTTGTCATTGGAAGGGATGTGCAATGAAATGTATTGTGATTCCTGATACAATTCTTCTACAGTATCCAGAACTCTTACGCCGTCTTTTTCTATTTCTTCTTTTTCCACAAAGGGATCAAAGGCCATCACTTCCATGCCAAATCCTTTGGCGATGCGTGCTACATGCTGTCCTACATTACCGTAAGCATGGATTCCCAGTGTTTTATCCTTAAGTTCAGTACCCGGTTTTCCGTTAAATCCACCACGTGCAAGGTACACCATCATACCGAAAACCAACTCTGCAACTGCGTTTGAATTTTGTCCGGGTGTATTCATTACCACAACATCATTTTTGCTAGCGGCATCCAGGTCTACATTATCGTAACCTGCACCTGCACGGACAACCACTTCAAGGTTTTTGGCAGCATCAATCACTTCAGCGGTCACTTTGTCGGAGCGGATAATCAGTGCATTGGCATCAGCAACGGCCTCAAGTAAAGGCTGTTTTCCTTCATATTTTTCGAGAACAGTCAGGTCGTAACCTGCTGCTTTGCAAATATCTTTTATCCCGGTTACAGCATCGGGAGCAAAAGGTTTTTCGGTTGCTACAAGTACTTTTTTCATAAGTAATGAGTTTAAAATTTGACAAAAACAGCCCGGCATATGGAACCGGACTGTATGGTAAACTTATGCATTTTCTTTTTCGAAATCTTTCATGGCTTTCACCAGAGCGTTAACATCATCAATGCTTGATGCATTGTATGTAGAAGCTCTGAATCCGCCAACAGATCGGTGGCCTTTGATGCCGATAATATCGCGCTCAGCAGTATATTTCAGGAAATCATCTTTCAGGCCTTCATATTTTTCTTCAAACACAAAGCAAATGTTCATGCGTGAGCGATCTTCTTTTGCAGCAGTGCCTTTAAACATTTTGCTTTCATCAATTGCTTTGTAAAGAAGGTCTGCCCGTTCCTGAGCAAGTTTATCCATAGCTTTCACACCACCGAGTTCTTTCACCCATTTGAGTGTTTCGCGGATGGCAAACACGTTGATGCAGGGAGGTGTATTGAACATAGAATCTTTATCCACATGCGTTTTATATTTCAGCATGGTTGGGATGGGCCGGTCAACAACTTTATCAAGGATGGATTTGCGGATGATAACGAAGGTAGCACCGGCCGGGCCGATATTTTTCTGGGCACCACCATATACCATGGCATATTTTGAGAAGTCCACCGGACGGCTCATGAAATCAGATGACATATCTGCAAATAAAGGTACTGGAGAATCGATATCTTCAAACAATTCTGTACCCTTGATGGTGTTGTTGGTTGTGATGTGAGCATAATCTGCATCGGCAGGAATGTCGTATCCTTTTGGGACGTAAGTAAAGCCTTTGTCTTCGGAAGACACCTCTGTAACATCACCCCAGAGGGCAGCCTCTTTGATTGCCTTGCTTGACCAGGTTCCTGTATTGAGATAGAAAGCCTTGCCACTAAGGAAGTTGTATGGTATCATTGCAAATTGCATTGAAGCACCACCGCCCAGGAAAAGAACCTCAAAATCATCGGGGATATTCATCACCTCATGCATGAGTGCTTTTGTCTCATCCATAACAGCCATGAATTCGGGGCTGCGGTGTGAAACTTCTAAAATAGACTGGCCGTTGTCGTCGAGTTCAAGAACGGCTTTGGCTGTATTTTCAAGCGTTCTGTCGGATAATTTGCAGGGACCTGCATTAAAAATATGTTTTCTCATAATTTATTAATTTTTAATTATTTAGATCTTAATTATGCTTAACAAAAATAAGAATATTTGTCATTCAGACAAGGTAGTAAAAAATGATGTAAAACATATGAGTACATTTCAATTAAAATGCTTTCATTTGCAAAATTTTTAACTGGACAATACGAATATGATAAATTCATTTGATTTTGAAACCTGGATACTGATTCCAGCCTTTATTTTTGTGGCAAGAATTCTTGATGTAAGCATTGGGACACTACGCCTAATACTTATGGGGCGAGGCTACAAAAAAATAGCCCCGATCCTTGGTTTTATTGAAATACTTATATGGGTTATCGCCATCAGTAAAATCATGGAGAACCTGAACAACTGGATAAATTACATATTTTACGCTGCCGGATTCAGTGCAGGCACCTATATTGGCATGTATATTGAGGAAAAGCTGGCCATTGGGAAAGTGGGCGTACGGATTATAACCCGTAAAGGGGCTGAAAAACTGATAAAATCTATCGGATTAAATGGATTTGGTGTCACCTATATTGAAGCCAAAGGCAACAAGGAGGATGTACATGTTATATTTACAACCTGCAAACGTAAAAGATTGAATAAGCTGCTTGCCCTGGTACATGATTACAATCCAAATGCATTTTATACAATAGAGGACATCCGCTGGGCCAGAGATGAATATCAGCTGGAAACCACGAATTTCACACCCCGACGTCATCTGTTCCGTTTACGAAAGGGGAAGTAATCTGCATTTTATTCGGTTCGAATGCTATCCGTTTGTGGGATTTGCTCCTCAGCCTCATCGTTATTTCCGGGAAATACTCCTCTGATATAGCGACTCATAAGACTTCTCAGGGTTGAAAATGATTCGGTATAAAACAGGCCTACTCCCTGGGTGTACGGGCCATAGTCGTACTGCATTTGTGACTGCGTGTTTGCCCGGGTAAAACCCTTCACGCGCAGGTTACCTGACTTATTTACTTTCACCTGCACTTCCACATCACCAATGATATCACTGGTTGTATTTTCGTGCTCACCAACACCAACATTTCCATTGATTATCACCCTGTCATTCAGCAGCTGGGTAGACAGGGCAACTTCCAGCTCCTGGCTGGTTATTTCATCTCCGGGACTATAATTCACACCAACATCGAAATCATCTGAAATCTGCGACAACCAGTTACTTAGCTGATTTGACAACATTTCAAAAGAAGTTACTCCGGCAATATTGGCCCCCCGGGAATCAGCACCTGCCATTTGCATATCGTCCGGTGTATAAAAACGGTTTAGCACCAGCAGAGTAAGCACTTGCTTATTAATTTCATCTGCGGTCATACTTTCAATCCGGGTTTTTGCTTTTTCATCTGCATTTGGCACCTGAATATCAAATCTGATGTCCGGGTTATTGAGGTTGCCGGTCATTTCCATCATACAAAGTACATCGGTGCGCTTTTTGTAGATGTCACTGGTATCTATCCCGACCATGATATCATACAGTGGGGCTTTCAGTTTATACGCTGCTTCCAGATCAAGTTCTCCTTCCAGTGGGTCTCCATCCCATGATATCATGCCACCTTCCTGGAGTACAAACCTTTTATTGATCACATTTTGCAGAGTAAACAGGTAATCACCCCCTTGCACCTCAAGTTCGCCTTTCATTGAAAAGTCCGTATCCGGTGACACTTCTATGCTCAGGTTACCATCACAATTTGCACGAATCATGTCCCCGACCCGTGGATCAAAAACGAGTCTTGCTTCGGCTTCCGGTGTCACATCGATATTCATTAGAAATGTAACATCGAATGCTGATTCCGGCACAAGGTTTTCCAGATTCTCCTGACTTACGGAATCCTGGATAAAAGTTATCCAGGGAGAATCATCTGCCTCGTATGAGTTGGTCATGGGAAGGACAAACACAGTATTTTTTTCGGTGCTGGCTTCGGATATATCAATGGTAATATCTTCAGTTCCCCCGCTGATGTTGGCCTGTGCAGTTGCAAAAGCAGATCCATAGTAATTTTCATTATCAAGAACACTGGTATTCATGATGTGGTAATTATCCAGTCCGATATCAAAATCATACTTAATATCCTTAAATTTATCGTGGGTGAGTTTGCCTGTAATAACGCCCGGGTTTCCGTGTTCATCAGCGATAAGGAAATTTTTCAGTACGAGGGAATCCGAATAAACGAAGATTGAATCACTGAGATTGAATCTGGCCATCAGCATATCATAAGTCAGACCTGCCCTGTCAAAATCAAGGGCTCCCTGAATATCAGGTTGAGAAAGTTTTCCACTGATATTTACACTTCCGTCCAGTTTCCCGCGGACATTCAGCAATCCGGCATCAATAAGGTAGGGTTCAAGCACGGCGAGGCCGAAATTGTTCACATTGAGGGTCAGATTAATAAGATCTTCGCCGGGATTGAGGTTTCCGCGAAAATCAATATAGCGGCTGTTGCCATCGAGCTTGATGGACCTGGTAAGATAGTCCCAGTTGCTGTTGACCTGCAGTCGTCCGAATTCTTCATCATTGATATAAAGGTCATTAAGATCAAGAAATGCCCGGAACACCATTTCATTATAAACATCTGCAACCCGTCCATTGCTGTTGAGTTCACCACTGAGCTGATAACCCATTGTTTTCAGGAAAGGATTGAAAACAGAAATATCGAAATCTTCAATATAATACCTCATGTCTTTGTCTGGATTCCGGGATAATTCCCCCATCAGCCGGATTCTTTGCTCTTCATTATAGAATTCGAATCTATCCACACTCAACTCGGTGCTGTCCTTAATAATGTTGGATTTGTCAAGTTTCCAGTTTTGATTTTTAAGCACGAAATCCGAAGGATAAATGCTTGCAGTTATTCCGATGTTATCGTCCAGAGAATTAAACAGTCTCATACTGGCATTCAGTTCTCCCGCATAACGGACACTGTCCTGATTATCCCAATTCAGAACAATTTGTGTTGAATCATGGGCTGTGAGAGTATTCAGGGCAAAGTTTTCCAGGAAAGCACTTTCCCGGCTGATAATTTCATCAAATCCGACATCAATTCCAAGGGACTTCTCCCCTCCGAGCATCTCGAGTGTTAAGTTTCTGAGAATTATGGTATCATATTTTATTTCTGAGGCCGAGCAATCTAATGTGTACTGGTTTTTGTTGGCATCAAGGACTCCATTGAGATATACATTTTTGTCAATCTTCAACTGTGGCAAAAAGAATCCTGTTATTTCCGACAAATTGTGGAATTCTGCCTCAAACTTCAGCCGGCCAGGCTTTTTTGCAATCCAGTCTTTGCGTTCATCTGCCAGGATCGGCAGGTAGTTGTACACCAGGCCTGATAGCTCCGTTACCATTCCCGGAACATCATAGCTTCCGGTTGATGCAAAGTTGAAATAATCACTTTTTATATCGATAAATTGTTCATCCAGCAATTCCCCGGTGTTGATATCTATTTTGTCAATTCTGGCTGAATCGCCATTCCGTTTGAGATACAGATTGGCAAACTGCAGGTTGCCACTGGCGGTATTGATACCATCCCCTGCAAAATTGGCAAGCATAAGGAATCCTACTTCCGATTCGGTAGTATCCAGGTTCAGCTCATAGGGATTTGCAGAAAAATCGGCACGGAAATTCACATCCGGCACATCGTCTTTCATTTCATATCCACCAAGAAATTCAAAATTCAGGTTGGGGTCATCTATCAACATTTCTCCGTTAAATGAGGTATTGGTCAACCGTCCGGCAATTTCAATATTCTGATACGGATACTCATATACTTCTGCTTTGTTGATTTTGCTACTTAAGCTTAAATCATAATTTCCCAGTGTATCAATGGATCCTCTGAGATTGGCTCCCATATCAAGCACACCCAACAAGTCTTCCCGGTCAAGCAAAGAACCTACCTGCAAATCCATTACCCGGACATCACCTTTAAGGCTGACATCTCCGGTTCCACCAGAGGATGTCACTGCCAGGTCAGTAGAAATATTTCCTGCGCTTGTTTGAAATAAGCCATCGGCCACCAGGTCATTAAACATACCTGTCAGTGTTCCCTCAAAATCAATGGTTCCAATTTCCCTGATGATTTCGGGCAATCTAATAGGATTTTGTTCATCAAAAGGAGGCAGATAAAATGTCTGTACATCATGCACAGATGAAGACAATTGTTTAACCTCAGCATAGATGAAGCTGTTTTCCATGTCCGGGAGGCCATTTACGCTGACATCACCATACAGGCGGGTATCATTTCCATAAGCAAAGTCAAAATCCCGGAGTTTAATATCGGAGGGAGTTCCCTGCAATCTGGCACCAAGACGGACTTTCTGGTCCAGGCCTTCCATTTCGGGAGAGAAGTAAACTGCATCCTCAACAGACAATATACTGGAATCAATATGGACATCCAGGCGGATATCATTCCAGAAATCAGTCAGGCTGTCGCTTAGCATAGCAGCCTCAAGCAGCGGGGCATGCAATAGCGAATGATTTGTTTTCAAAAACAGATTTTTTATCTGATACAGGCTATCCGAGATAAAAATTATCCCGGACATTTTCTGCAGGCCCAGCCCTGATTTCTCCTGCAGTGCCAAACGATTCAGTTCCATTTCTATGGTATCCCCATACATCTGAAAATCACCGATTGAAATATCAAAACCATTGACAAGCAGGTCTGATGAATTGAAATAACCAGGTGTGGTTTCCCAGGGAGCATTCTGATATTTCAGGCTTGCAGACTGCATCATGAACTCGTCAAGAAAAATATCCAATCCATCCACCGAATCCGGTTTTTCTTTATCCGAACTGAATTTATCAATAAGGCGATCAAAGTTAAACTGTCCGGCAGTATCCTGATACACATGAATTACAGGATTAACAAGGGCAACTTTTTTCAGGTAGAGCCGTTTTTTCCGGAGTTTAAGAGCTGAGATTCTTGCCTCAATCTGCTTGGTATAGACCAGTGTATCCTGGGACTCATCCCTTAGAATCACATCTTCCAGAATCAGCTTATTGGGCAGTCTGACATCTACTTTTCCCATGCTGATATCGACATCATATTTTTTGGAAAGAAATGCAACGGCGTTTTTAGTCAGCCATGACTGACTACTACCAGATTGTAATATCACTCCATTTACAATAAGGAACCGGAGCAATACAATCACAATAACAATAACATACCGATATAAATTTCTTTTCCACACAATGATTACTTTGTTACAAAAATAATAAAGCCTGAAGATTATGGTTTATAAAAGGTACAAAAAACATGCAATTAATTAAATTTGTAAAAATATTGTGTATGACAAGATACATTCTAGGCATAGAGACATCCTGCGATGATACATCGGCAGCCGTTTTGCGGGATAATTACGTTCTCAGTAATGTCACAGCGGGTCAGAAAGTCCATGAGGCATATGGAGGCGTAGTCCCCGAGCTGGCAAGCCGGGCCCATGAGCAGACCATCATACCTGTGATTGATCAGGCGTTACAGCGGGCAGGCATAAAAATAAATCAACTTACAGCCATAGCCTATACGCGGGGCCCTGGTCTTTTGGGTTCGCTTTTGGTAGGCAGCAGTTTCGCCAAGGGCTTAAGTCTTGCCACTGATATTCCGATGGTGGAAGTCAACCATTTACACGGACATATTTTTGCCCATTTTTTAAAAAATGAAACCAACCAGCATGAGCCTGAACCTGCCTTCCCTTTTCTCAATTTACTGATATCAGGGGGGCACACACAAATCGTACTCGTCAAAGATTATCTGGATTTTGAAATACTGGGGGGCACAATAGACGATGCTGCCGGCGAAGCATTTGACAAGTGTGCAAAAGTGATGGGTCTGGGTTATCCCGGAGGACCGGTCATTGATAAATTGGGCAAAACGGGAGATCCGCACAAATATTCATTCTCCAGGCCACGCATTGCCGATCTGGATTTCAGCTTCAGTGGTTTGAAAACGTCATTTTTGTACTTTCTGCGGGATGAGATTAAAAAGGATGAAGGGTTTATTGAACGTGAAAAGCATCATTTGGCTGCATCATTACAACATGTCATTGTTGAAATTTTGATTGAAAAACTGGGGAAGGCTGCAAAAATGACAGGAATTTCAAACATTGCCGCCTCTGGAGGTGTATCTGCCAACTCCTATTTAAAGAAAAAACTTGAGTTAAAAGCCGCCGAAAAAGACTGGAATTTACACATTCCTCAATTATCTTACACAACAGATAATGCAGCTATGATAGCCATAATAGGATATTATAAATACAATAAAGGGCAGTTCGCAGGCCACGAGCTTACCCCCAAAGCAAGGATGAAAATTGAACAAACATAATTTTTTTCATTTGGCCGGGATTTTTTATTAATTTTGGTCTGATAATTGTAAAACAGACATTAAGAACAATATTCACAAATAAGTTTTGATTTCATAAAAACTCATAGAATCATGAAAAAATTATTTAACATCAGCCTCTCGGTGATTTTGGTTTCATTTTTTGCACTGAACACCAGTGCGCAGACCAAAGGTGCCAGTGTATCCTGGGATAAAACAACCCATAATTTCGGCACATTTAAAGAGGAAGCAGGAAAACAGACAGCAAAATTTGTTTTAAAGAACACCGGCAGTGAAAATCTCGTCATCACCAATGTCCGCTCATCGTGTGGATGCGCAGCCCCGGACTGGAGCAAAGAACCTATCAAACCAGGTGAAAGCGGCTATGTTAATGCCACCTACAACCCCAAAAATCGTCCTGGAAAATTCAATAAATCCATAACCGTTACCACAAACGGCGAACCACGCACATCCATATTGCGCATCACAGGTAATGTTACACCACGTGAAAAAACCATTGAAGACCACTATCCCAAGGTTTACGGAGACCTGCGTCTCAAAACCTCACATGTTGCTTTTGTGAAAATCAAAAACACGGAAACACAAACAGAAAGTGTTGATGTGGTTAATATGGCAGACAAGCCGGTAACCCTTGACTTTGCCAATGTGCCATCCCATATTGAGATAAAAGCTGAACCACAAACCCTGCAGGGCAAAAAACCCGGAGAAGAGCACGGAGAAAAAGGCAAAATTACAATTACCTATGATGCTAAAGCCAAAAACGATTACGGTTTCGTCATAGACAGAGTCTATTTGAAGCTTAACGGTGAAAAAAATTACCGCAACCGTCTGTCTGTAAGTGCAACCATAGAGGAAGATTTCTCACATCTTTCAGAATCGGAATTGGCGAAAGCTCCGGTAGCAGAATTCGAAAATACTGATTTTGATTTCGGAACAATCACCCAGGATGAATCGATTACCACAAAATACAAATTCACAAACACAGGAAAATCTGATCTCATCATCCGGAAAATTAAAGCCAGTTGCGGTTGTACAGCCACCAGTCCTGAGAAAGATGTGATAAAGCCGGGAGAAAGCAGCTACATCAAAGTCACATTCAACGCCAGAGGCAAACGCGGAAAACAGCACAAAACAATTACGGTAATCACCAATGATCCAAAAAACACAACTACCCGTCTGAAAATCAGAGGTACTGTTAAAACAGACTAATAATAATGATAATCACACAAGAAGCCATTCCATTGCGGGATGGCTTTTTGTTTTTGATGAGAACAAGATTTTCAAAACAGATTGAAAATTTCGTATCTTGCATAAAACTAATTTGTATCAGCATGCAATTTAATCTCAAGTTACTACTCATCATATGCCTGATTCTGCATCTGCCTGCAGCAACATTTTCACAGGACAAAGCTTATCCCGGCGACCTGGTTATTAAACTCAAGCCAGAAATAAACACAATTTCTTTCGTCACAAAATTACATGGCATGAAAAACATTTCCGGTAAAGCCAGTCCTGTCTTTCCCCATGCCCAACAGAAAAATTTCACAAAAACAAATGATACAGCCAGGCTAATTGATTTGAGTCGATACATCACATTCACCCCTGATGCCGGTATCAGTCCCGCGAATGCTGCGGCGGTTCTTCAGAAAATGGATGCTGTGGTATATGCAGAGCCCAGACATCCTCAATCATTATTGTACATCCCGGATGATCCGTTAAATGAATCGCAGCAATATTATCTTGATAAAATACAGGCTTATGAAGCATGGGACATACAACGGGGAGACAGCAGCATCATCATCGGCATAACAGATACCGGATTAGATATGGATCATGAAGATCTTGCCCCCAATATTGCATACAACCACAATGATCCTATAGATGGTATAGACAATGACAACGACGGATATACAGACAATTACCGGGGCTGGGATCTGGGAGATGATGACAATTCACCGCAACATGTACTTAACGAACATGGAAGCCTTGTTTCCGGAATCGCAGCGGCCAAAACAGACAACGGGCTTGGTATTTCCGGTTCCGGATTTAACTGCAGAATTCTGCCGGTAAAAATCAGTGAGACCATCAATGATTCGGTAATTTTACTGACAAAAGGCTATGAGGGAATTGTATATGCCGCCCAACACGGTGCCTCTATCATAAATTGCGCCTGGGGAAACCATTATTACAGTGAATTTGAGCAGGACATGATCAATTATGCAGTGTATAATCATGATGCTCTGGTTATTGCAGCTTGCGGCAACAATAATGACATGCGTAATTTTTATCCGGCCAGCTATGACAATGTTTTGGCTGTAGCAGCCACCACCGAAGCTGATGAAAAATGGACGCCGGAAAACACCGGAACAAACGGAGGCTCAAGCTACGGATACCATGTTGATTTATCTGCCCCCGGCACCATGATGCACACATGCCAGGATGGCGGAGGTTACCGTATGGTTTATGCCGGCACTTCCTTTGCCAATCCGGTGGTAAGCGGTATCGCAGGGCTGGTGCGTTCGGAATATCCCTGGATGTCGGCACTACAGGTATTGGAAAGACTGAAAAACACCACGGATGTAATTGACACCATAGCCGCCAATTCCGATTTTGCAGGCCTGCTTGGAACAGGCCGCTTAAATGCACACAGGGCTTTGACTGATCCGTTTGGTCCGGGTATAGTTTTCCGGGATATTGAGTTGACAGATGACAGGGAAAACAATTATGAAAACAGCATGCTGGTGGAAATACGCGGTGAATTTTTTAATTACCTGAGCCGTGCTGATAACCTGCAAGTGAATATCAGCTGTGATAATCCTGACATCAATCTTATAACCGAAAACATCAATCCGGGTGTATTGGACAGCTTGCAGGGATTTGCTGTAGATGAAAATCCAATTTTATTTGAAATTAATGAGGGAGCCCCGGCCAACGAAAAAGTTATCCTTCAGCTGAATATGTCTGACGGGAGCTGGGAACGCACCCAATACATTGAATGTTTGGTAAATCCGGCATGGAAAGATATTCGGAATGAAGACATACGCATATCAATTCCAGGCCAGGGGATACTGGGCTTTACTGACATATACAGAACATATGGCCAGGGAATGAAATATGAAAATCATGAAGATTTATTTTACGATGCAGGTATGATCATGGGAAATTCCTCAGAGAAAATTATTGATTGCATCCGTGATGAGAATGATTTTGGCCCGGGTATAGCACCTTATTATACTGATATTCCGGGAACCACCGAAGCTGTATCCGGATCATTTTTTGCAGCAGATCAGGCAAACACAGTCAATCTTGAGATCATCCAACGAACCATGGCACCTTCGAATCACGCTAATTATATTATTGTATCATACGACATCATCAATCACAATCTTGCTTCCCTTGACAATTGGTACAGCGGCTTATTTTTTGACTGGGATTTGATCATTGCAGAGGAAAACCATACCGGGTACGACAGCATAAGGAATTTTGCCTGGGCAGGGCATACCGGTGAGCTCAAGTTATATACAGGTCTCAAGCTGCTTTCTTCTCAGTCCATGCATCATTATGCCATAGATCAAACCCAGCCGGAGACCGGAATCATTGACATGAGTAATGGTTATTCCGATGAAGAAAAATGGTACTCCCTGAATAACACTACACATGAGGCCGGCACAGAAGAAAGTGGCAGGGATGTGGCACAGGTGATTGGTGCAGGGCCCTATGATATTCCTCCGGAAGATACAGTACGTGTTTGTTTTGCAATTATGGCAGGGAATAGTATGCCCGACTTATATGAAGCAGCAGACAGTGCGGTCGCTTTTTATCAAACATCATTGCATGAAGCAAATGTAGATGCATTGTCCGCAGTGTCACCATCGGTATTTCCCAATCCGTCCACCCCTGCCGCAGGTTTTGTCGTGGTTTTGCCGGAACATCCGGAATCAGGGAAACTCAGTATATATTCAATAACCGGGAACATGCTCTGGCAAACACCACTGAACGCCAAACAAAGTAAATTTAACCCCGGTCTTGATCCGGGTCATTACCTGCTGGTCATAGAGTCAGAAAACAGAATTTTCAGGCAAAAGCTGATTATTTCAGATGTGGATTAAGTTTATTAAAAGATTTGATTAGCAATTCCGGTTTTTTAAGGCTTTTGATAATCCAGTCAAGTTTCAGTGCTTCATATTGATCTGAATTGAGTTGCCAGTTTATATCTGATTGGTGTAGTTTCCATACCAGATGATGCAAAATGACAGCAGCTGAAACGGATATATTGAAACTTTCGGTAAAGCCGTGCATCGGGATACGGAGATATTCGTCAGCCTCCTCCATAATTTCTTCTGACAAACCCGGTTTTTCTGAACCAAAAACCAGGGCGAATTTTCCTTTTTCAATATCAAAAGACTCCAGGTTAACATCATCAGTATGAGGTGTCGTGGCAACGATTCTGTATCCTTTTTTTCTGAGTTTACTGATACAGGCTCTGCTATTGTGGCCTGCCTGGTTATGATATGTCAGGTTAAGCCATTTGTCAGAGCCCATGGAAACATCCGGGTTGATAGTATAAGTATTCAGGTTTTCAATAATGTGCACATCCTGAATACCGAAGCAGTCGCAGGTACGTAGCACAGCACTGGCATTTTGAGACTGATAGATATCTTCCAGCACGATTGTAATGTGCTTTGTTCTTTTTGCCAGTACCTCTTCAATACGCTCAATCCTGCGCTCATACATGAATTGCATTAAATAATGGCTCAGTTTTTTTCCGTAATTATCCATGCTTTTTTTCATAAAAAAAAAGGAGCACTGCGAATGCTCCTTTCCAAGTCGTCATTAAAAGAACTATTTTACAGAGTCTTTCAATTCGCTACCAGCTGAGAATTTCACAACTTTTTTAGCCGGAATATTGATTACCTGGTTTGGTTTCTGTGGATTTCTACCTTTACGGGCAGCTCTTTCAGAAACTGAAAAAGAACCAAATCCAATCAATGCAACGCGATCACCTTTTTTTAGTGCATCAGTTGTAGTTTCGAGAAATGCATCAAGTGCTTTTCTTGCATCAGCTTTTGTGAGATCAGCTTTGTTAGCAATAGCATCAATTAATTCTGCTTTGTTCATAATATTAGGTTTTAGGGTTAAAAAATAATTTACGTTATCTTCTATTTGCAAATATAGTTTAATAAACAAGATATACAAGTTGTGAGATAAAATTTTACGACTTTGTTGATAAGTTATCAATATTTGTTAATAACCATGCGGGCTACAGCAATGGATTCTGAAGATATCTGTACATTTAATTTTATTTCTTATAACCATTAATGTATTTATTAATTTTTTATAATTTTTTGATTATTTTAATCTACTTTAACACACTTTTATATACACTTATGCAACATTTCAAACTTAAGAAATTTTGCATTAGCCCACCCACAGGCAAAACAAGTACGTGATTTTTTATTGTTAGCTATAGCGCTGTATAACTAAAAACAAAGAAATCGAAGTTTCACCAGAAACCGCCTATTTAATTGATAACTAATTCACAACATGCATTTTTTGATAAAAAAACCATATACACAAAAATCATTCTCCCAAAATCATCGCAATCTTTAAGCAATATATTTTGCAAATACATCAAAGCTTAATATATTTGCAGTCCGTTTTGAGCAAATGCTCTGACATGTCAAATAAAGGAGAGATGGCAGAGTGGTCGAATGCGGTGGTCTTGAAAACCATTGAGCCCTCGCGGGCTCCGGGGGTTCGAATCCCTCTCTCTCCGCAAGCAAAAACCCCCACTGACGGCTGTCAGTGGGGGTTTTTTGTATCCCCTGACACAGGAAGCTTGCTTCCGGGTGTCAGGGGATACAAAAAACCTCAGCTACGCCAGTA
>JBKGYK010000053.1:0-23141 GCA_046546095.1 Bacteroidales bacterium | reverse complement strand
CAGAGCAGAAGTCTCCCGGATCAGTGATTGTTGCATCCGGAGTTGGGTTGACGGTGACATATACATCGTCTGTTGCAATACATCCGTTGGCATCTTCAATTTCCACGGTATAGTTGCCATCATCAGCGGTTGTAGCATTGATGACGGAAGGATCCTGTACGGTAGAGGAGAATGTTCCGGGTCCTGACCAGTCCCATGTAATCGCATCACCACCGGCTTCATACAGATTGATATCCTCACCTTCGCAGACAGTAAAATCTGTTCCTGCATCAATATTCGGGACTGGATTCACCTGAATGGTAATGTTATCAGTTCCGGTGCATCCTCCGGCTGTTACTTCATAGGTAATGCTATTGGCACCGGTATTAGCTGCTGATGGATCAAAGGTTCCGTTTGCAGCATCGGTAATTCCGTCTCCTGTCCAGGTGCCTCCGCCGGTTGCTGCTGTCAGATCAATTGCTGCATCATCAGAGCAGAAGTCTCCCGGATCAGTGATTGTTGCATCCGGAGTTGGGTTGACGGTGACATATACATCATCCGTGGCAACGCATCCATTGCCATCAGTGATTTCTACGGTGTAGGTTCCATCCTCTGCAGAGCTGGCGTTAGTAATGGAAGGATCCTGGGCAGTAGAGGTAAAAGTTCCCGGCCCGGACCAATCCCATGCTACTGCATCGCCACCGGTTTCATTCAGATTAATGTCATCACCTTCGCATACGCTGAAATCACTGCCTGCATCTGCTGTGGGAGTCGGGTTGATTGTTACCGTAACATCATCTGTAGCAGTACATCCATGTGTGTCAGTAATTACCACCGTATAGGTTCCTGCCTGTACTGAGCTTGCGTTTGATAACACCGGATTCTGATTTGTTGAGGAAAACGAATCAGGACCTGACCAGCTCCAGGAATCAGCATCACCACCGGTTTCGTATAGTTCAATATCATCACTTTCACAAACAGGCGAGTTGCTATCAGCGTTTATATTTGGTATATCTCTTACGTTAAGTAAAAATGTCTCTGTAGCACTTGAGCAGGGTGGTCCTTCTGGATTATCTGTTGTAAGGGTAATGCTGATTGTGTTTCCTGCATCCGAAATGGCAGGAGTATAAATAAATTCAAAAGGAGAGGAAGTGAAATTTGTGGCATTCAGGGTACCGTCTCCGTCGTGGGAAAGAGTGACTTCGGTTGCACTGCCGCCAAATGTATTTCCACTTAATGAAAAGGGAGATTCAACACAAGTGCTACCCGATAGAGAAGCCAGTGATAAATCGGTTGGGTTTGTACATCCACAATCCAGATTCAAGGAGTTTCCGGTACTTGTGCAGCCTGTGGTAATATTTTCAACCGTAATTGTGTAACTTCCATTGGGAAGCGGGCCAAAGCTTGTGCCTGCCTGGAAGTTTGTTCCGTCAATACTGTATTCGTAATCAGTTCCCAGAGGAGAGGTGACAGTTATTACGCCTGCATCAGTGCCACCGGAACAGTCAATATCTGCGGTGGGAGTTTCCGGATTCTCATTCACGGTAACAGTGACATCGTCTGAAGCTGTACATCCATTGATATCTGAAACTTCCACCAGATAAATGCCGGCATCGGCAGTGGTTGCATTTGTTATGCTTGGATCCTGAATGCTTGAAGTGAATGTTCCCGGCCCTGTCCAATCCCATGAAGTGGCATCACCACCGGATTCAAAGAGGTTGATATCTTCTCCTTCACATACATCGAAATCTGTACCGGCATCAACAGCAGGAACCGGGTTGACTGTAGCTACAGTATTTGAGCTGGCAGTACACCCATTGGCATCAGTGATGATAACTGTGTAAGTACCGGCATCGGTTGAGCTTGCCGGTGATATAACCGGGTTCTGATCCGTAGAATTAAAAGTTCCCGGACCATCCCATTCCCATGAAACAGCTTCGCTGCCGGTTTCGTAAAGTTCGAGGTCGCTGCCTTCGCACACATCTGAATTGCTGGAAGCAGCGGCGGCAGGCTCCTTCAGGACTTCAACAAAGATACTTGCTGTATCCTGACATCCGCTGGCATCGGTAACAGTTACATGATATGTCCCTTCGTTGGCTATCACTGCTCCGGAGATAACAGGATTGTTCTGGGTTGAACTAAACCCATCCGGCCCGCTCCATGACCATGATACGCCACTTCCACCGCTTTCTGTCAAATTGATGTCGTCTCCCATGCAAACAGGAGAATTTGCTCCAATCACCACATCAGGGATAGCATTATATAATGCATACGGAAGTTCGTTGAAATTATTCCAACTTGTTGTGAATGCTTCGTCGAGTGGAGTATTTGCAGCTGTGCTGCTGCCTGTGATGATATCCCATAAATCCGGTCCGGTAGTCCAGTTGGATATGCCTTCCCATGATCCGTCCGTACTTTCATCAAAGAAAATACTAAGATCAATGGCTGCGGTACCGGCTGAGCGATCAATCTGGTGATAAAACAGGGGATTGATCTCGCAGATTCCTGCTACTGACTGACTACGGTCAAATCCTTCGGTAGTGGCATCAAGATTTGCCATTCTTACCGTATAGGTGTTTGCGGTGGTGTTTTCCGGTGTGATTTCAACAGGCCTGTAGCGTGTTGTTCCCACACTAGATCCGACAGGAAACAAATAAATTGCGGAGCTGTTTGTTTGACGGGACAGAAAGCCGCCGTCAAGTGCAGAAACAAATCCTGTTGTGCGGATGATTGCGTTAACATCGGTATTTTCGACATAAAAAGCGTGGGTTTCATTTTGGAGTTCTAAATCTTTCAAATCCAGAATTCCCGTACAATACTGATCAATGGTTTGGGTTTTCAGCCCTGAACCGTCCAGGGTGAGATTGTTAAAACTTGTTGAAACACTGCCGTCCAGAAGCTGGTCTGCACCTTCAAGAAAGACGGTTCCTGTTCCGGCATTGAAAGTGTTGTTATTGATCCAGTCGCCAAGTACCCGGTAGTAACCGTTACCACCGGCAGTAGCATTGTTCGTGAAATCATCCTGGATGATTATTTCTCCGGCAGTGCCGGCGTTTTCATCAACTTCAATTTGCCCATTCTCGTTTTGCATTGCACCGTCGACAAATACCAAAGCACCTTCAGTTGCCTGAATTGTGGCGCCGTTGTTGTAGAAAATCTGTGCGTTGGTGCTGATAGCAATGAACATCATGCCTGTCACAATAATCCATCCTGTTAATCCTGTTGTCTTTTTCATATGCAAAAAATCTACTACCTGACAATTAGTTTTCTTTTTTCACAAACCTGTTCACCCCGGATTGATATAAAATAGGTTCCCGGTTTCAGGTTTATTCCGGGCTCTATCTTAGTGATGCCCCGGTTTAAATCCATGCTCTCCTGATAAATCAGTCGTCCGTCATATGATAATACCTGTACATTTATTTTTCCTGTCCCTGTAGGGGATAGAATGTTAAAAGTACCATTTTTTGACGGATTAGGAAAAATATTTAGTTCAAAATTTTTATTTTTTTTGCAATGAACAGTGATCACATCATAGCTGCGGGACTTGCCATTTGTATCTACCTGGACCAATTGCAGGTACATGCGCTTATCGGAAACTTCATTTACGGCATATTGGTATTCAGAAAGTTGTTCTGAATTTCCCGCGGCTTCAATCTGTGCTATGGGAGAAAAATGAATATTGTCTTCTGATTGTAAAATGATATAATAATCTGAATTTTGTTCGGATGCTGTTGACCAGTTTACCAGAATGTGATCATCCTGACAGCTTGCATTGAAATTGAGAAGTTCAACGGGGAGAGTGCTTTCACATATTTCAGGATTCATCATTTCATCTGTTTCAGTAGCACCACCGTGCATTTCAATTCCGCTGCTGTTTAGATGATAATACACCGGGCGGAAATCACTGCTGTATTGAAACAGGAAATAATAGGTCATTCCATTACCTGTATCATAGGTGCCTGCTGAATTGCCACTACAATCTGCCAATACTTTTGTATAATATAAATATCCGGGGCCGGTATAATTATCATCAATTGACATGCTTACGCTTTCTGTAGCTTTTGCATCCGGTAAAATGAATGTTGTTTTTGCGTCATTTGTTGATATTTTTTGCTCCGAAACAACTGCATACATAATGGCATAAGTATTGTTCACCCCGCTATTTCCATCATTATAGTGATTACTCCAGTCAGGGTTACCTGATTCGTATGGACTGTCAATTTCTACTTCAAGTCCGCGTTTGGAGTGATCATCAGCCGTAGCTTCAGCATCATGACCATAGCCTGTTGCATCGGGGCCATTCCAATAGGAAATCCCACATGGTATCACAGTTTGTCCGTCATCATCCGCCCTGAAGGTAATATTGTCAATGTAAACCTGAGGATAATCTGAACTCATAAACTCATCCAATCGCCACCTCAATTTAAAATCGCTGTGAAAACAATTACTATTGACATGTGGCGCGGATGAATAGTAATAGTTTCCCGGGCTGTTGCTGCTTTTGTAAACGGTGAAACAATGGTATCCAAAACTGCTTTCTAAAAAGTAGTCGTTTTCTGTATCAGTGGCAGTAGCGTCGTTTTTAATAGTTTGCAGTGTTTGCCATGCAGAACCATCCCAATATTCAAGGTAAAGCTTTGTCCAGGAATTCCAGTTGACAGTGCCACCTTGTTTCATTGCATAAAAACTCACTTTAAAGCTTTCCTGGTCACTGAGGTCAACCGACGGTGATTCGAGGGATTCGTTTTTGTCAAGCAAAACGGCATAGCCTGAGCTTGCATCGGCACCTGTATTAAAAGCTTCTGTTTCGTTGCGATTCACTGTGTATGAACCGGGATACTCTATGGATGCACCGTCAACCAGGTTCCATGTTGCACCTGCGTAATCTTCATCGCCATCGTTTCCGGTGAAATCCAAATCCGTATCATTATCATTGAATGTATCTGCCCATTTGAGACCGGAGCCTGTGATTCCGCCGCCTGATGAGCAATTTTCAACTCTCACATTATCCAAAATAAATGTTCCACTTGAATTGTAGGTGTAAAACCGAATATTTACTGATTGACCAGCATAACTACTCAGGTCAATTGATTCTGTATAACATGATGATTTATATTGTAAGGTTAACAGGTTTGTAAAACTTCCATAACACCCTCCTGTAGAAATGCTAACAACAGGATATGAGCTAAATTGATTAAACTTGTAGTCAAAATACAAAGTTGATGTACCCGTTGCTGGGATATCAATGGTATTTGTCTTCACATAATCATTACTCCCGTATGCATACCATGAATATCCCTCACAGGCAGAAGAGCTGCTGTTTGCATATGAGGATGCGCTGCACCAATTGGTATAAAGGTGACTTGAATTATATGTTGTTCCAAAATCTTCATTAAAAATATCGGAACATTCTGTATCTCCGCCTCCACCTCCACCAGTTATTACTTGTACATTATCAAAATAAAAGTTTTCACTTGATGTTTTTGCAATAAAAACAATGCGTATCGTTTGATTTGCATAAGCATCCAGATTAAATGTAATATTATCACAGGTTGAGGTTTGAGCTAAACCTCCTCCTGTAATGTCCGTACCGGTACTCCCGCATGAAGCAGCTGTTGATATTAACACCTGAGGTTTGCTTATGCTATAGTCAAACGCATAATCAAAACTTAGCTCATTGCCACTGGCTCCGAGTGTAATTTCTGTTGTGGTGATATAGTAATTAAATCCTGATAAATAATATGCATAATCCCCAGTTGCTCCACATGGTCCGGTACTCGTGTTGTATGATGATGCAGAGCTGTGTTTACATTCCCAGTTTGAACCGGGGTAAAAATCATTAAAAGAACTGCCAAAATCTTCACTAAACAAGACGGTTTGGGTGTTTCCTGTTAAAGCAGAAAGCATTAAGAAAAACAATATTTTTATTTCTTTTCTCATTTCACAATCACCGGAATTTGTTTAAAGCGTGTTGTTGTATTCAGAATTTCAAGGATATATGCACCGGGTGCTGGTTTTTTGTTGAAACGGATGGCATTGTTTCCTTCGCTTACATTGTATTGCATATCCCAGATGACTCTGCCACTGGTGTCATATAATTTGATTTGGCTTTCGCCGATATGGTGTGAACTCAGCAAATTCAATTCAGTGCCATTAAAAGGATTCGGATAAACCGATATATTATGTTCGTTATCCTGCTCGCAACTGTTATATACCATTGAAATATTTTCTTCACGGCCGTCATAATCCACTTGTTTTAATCGATAATAGGCATCATCTGAAAGGCCTTCCAGTGCAAAACGGTATTCCTGTGTTTGATAGGATTGCCCTGCGGCCTGAATTTTGCCAATGGGTTTAAAATTCACATTATCCTGCGACTCCATAATCTGGAAGTAATCGGAATTGGTTTCACTTGCCGTTGCCCAGGAAAACTCCTTGCTTTGTCCGTTGCACTGGACGTTGAAATATAGTAGGGTGACGGGGAGAGGAGTATCTTTCTTGGTTGTGATTGTCCAATTATTAAGTTCTGGTTGTGTCCCTTTGGCACCACTTTCTGAAAACTCTGATATTAATCGTATTCGTGAAGTTGAGCCAAGTGAAGATATATCAATCGTTTTAGCACCATCACCGGTTTCTGAAATATCCGTTAAGCCAGATACGGGTGTCCAGGTTCCGCTGATATCTTCTTCAATTGACATAGCAATAGACCCACCATTCAGGGTTTGATCCCATGAAAGCTCATCCCAACTGTCATCTCCATAGAAAGAAGACAGATTTATTGTGGTAGAAGAGATAGTTCCATCAGCTGTGCCGGGTGGATTTGGAGCATCGCCAACACGGATATTGTCAACCTGAAAGCTTACTAATGCACCTCCGAGATCACCAGATGAAAAGCCTGTCCATACAAACTTAACAAGTTTATTTGGACCTCTATCAGCGGGGTCAATAGTAACCGCGTTATCAAGGGATTCTACAGAACAAGAACTGGAACCACTTACACAATGATTGATTGTTTCATATACGGTTCCCGCTGTATTACTTGAAGTTCCCCCAATAATTAAACGTAGTGTACCTCCATTAGCTAAGCTTGAGGACATATTTTGACCATAATGAGAATAGGCATCAAAGGTAATTTGTTCTACATCGGTTAAATCAACGGTTTGTGAAATAATTGCAACATCAGAAGACATAGCATAACCACCCCACATATACATTCTGGCAGCTTTACTACCATCACTTTGCCAGTTTCCACCGTCAGATAATGTTATTTCCAACTCAGAACCTCCGGTTACATAGGTATTCCAATCACCTGATGTTTCAAAACTATGATTTTCAAATGGATTTGCAGGTGGCACCGTTTCTTCAATTGTCGCAAAATCATTACAAGATTCAGTAAGTGTAATTACATCACTTAGCGTATTTGTTTGTAATTGCGGCTCTGCTGTTTGGTGCCATTCTATGCTTGCTTGGTTTTTGTAGGTAAAACTAAATGTATCCGATGTCCAGTCTGTCCAGCTGCCGCCAACTTTCCCACGGGCACGGGCATAATAGGTTGTGCCGGGAGTAAATTCCTGGTCGGCTCCTGTTACAGAAATATTGTCGAAATAGACGTAAAAATCCTTGTTATCATTATATGCACAGCTTGGATTAAGATACAACAAAATATTAGATTTATCAGTAATGCCGGAAATGTCTAACGTCACCTCAATATTTGCAGCATCTCTTTCTTCTGTAAAATAAAATGCATAACCATCATTGCCTGTATTTGCACTTGCAGTTACTGTAGCTCCATCAATTTTAACGGTTTGAGGTAAATCAACATAACCCCCATCTGCATAAGCAGAAAGGTATAATTTATCATTGGGGTGGGTATCAAAATACGAATGCCAGACATCAAAACTTAAGGTAATTTCATCCATACCTGTTGCATCGACTTCCGGTAATCGTAAAAAGTTGCTCCAATAATTGTTCCATGCGCCAGAATAACCAACACGCCCGCCGGGGTTACCACCTGATGTTGCATGAGCAATTGGAGGATTTGAATTGGGTGCAAACCATGAATCATTTGGTGCGGTTGCTCCATTCGTTAAAACATCCGAATCAAAAGGCTGTGGAAATTCAGGATTATCAAGTACGTCACCGGATAGTGAAGTCTCGAAATTATTTTCACCGGAGAAGCTGCCTGTAAATGTGCCATCATATACGGTAGTACCGGGGAAAGTAACATCATCACTTATTTGAATTTGCACTTCATCCATGGTACTTGCATGGCTAATACGGAACATTGGTGCATCAGCTTTGTAAGCAGAGTTATTAAAAGTAAGTTGCTCGCTACCGCCATAATTATGGAATTGCGGAGGTGCAGCACCTGTTGTAAATGACCACACATCGCAACCGCTTGCAGTACCTCCAGCATTGCTTGGTAATACTTGCCAATAATAAGTTGTTCCGTAATCTAAATTTGTAAGATCATAGCTTGTGCTTGCTGTATTATCTAATAATGTTGACGGTGGATTATCTTCAGCAAAGTAGATGTCGTAATCAGTTGCAAGAGGGTCTGCATTCCAACTAATTGTTACATCGGTACTTTGGTTTGCTGCTCCATCAAGTGGTGCGATACCACTAGTACATTCAGGCTCAAATACAATTTTAAAGGGTTCACTTTGGTATGCTCCCGGGCAACCGCTACCAAAATACACTCTACAACGGTAATATGTATTTGAAGTAATATCTGAAGGCGTTGTGTAGCTTACATTGGTTTCGCCTGGAATTACTGTCCATGTATTTCCATTATCTGTTGATTGTTCCCATTCAAAATAGGCACAATCGTGGGTTTCATTTACCGTAATTGTTGTTGTTGTATTTGCTGTTGGGGGTGCCCATGCAAAGGGTTCTGTTTGATCCGGGGAACTCAAATAGCCTTCGTAAGGACAAGCTTTTATGACAATATTATCGACAACAAAAGAGGGGTCTGTACCACTCCCATTTCCGCTTAAGTCGTCAAAATTAAACCCAAGTACAAAATCACTTTGATTATTTCTTGTTTCTGGCAAGGTTAAAGTTTGTGAACGAATTGTACTTGAGGAATTCCAATATTTACCATCACTAGATAATCCACCTTGATCATCTGTTAACCAATTGGTTCCTCCATTAATAGAGGTTAAAATTTCTCCATAATCCTGACCACTTTCACCTCCGCATTTCCAATCAAAATTCAATTCAATATCACGAAATTCTGTCATGTCAAAAGGACGGTAAATCATACGGTGTAATTCACCCATATCCCACCAGTATTCAAAATATGATCCTGATAACGATCCATTATACAAAGCTGTTAATCCTGCAGATTTTCCATTAATTGCATTTGTTCCTGATCCAATAGCCCATCTATTATTGTATGAACCACTTGCTGTTGCATTATTCGTATTCCATCCATCAACAGTACCGCCTGAGGTTCCAAAATATCCCTCACTTGCAGTTTCCCAATCGTTTCTATAAATATGCAATTTATTATCTGTGGTAAACGACCATGTTGCACAGCCAGATGCTGAGCCATCTCCATTTTTGGGGACAACTTTCCAATAGTATGTGGTTTCAGGTAATAGGCAATCAATAGGATAAGTGGTTGCAACTTGATCTGTTGCAACTTGTGGTGGCGTTGGCGATGTTCCAAAATACACATCATAAGTATCTGCTCCTCCTACTGCTTCCCACTCTAAATTACCGGAATGTGCTGTGCCGCTCGCTCCATCACTTGGAGAAATAAGGGTAGCGCAGGAGGGGGGACCGGATGGCACTGTGTAGTTTATTGAGAGATAGGGGCGGTTGGTTCCGGTGTGATTAATGGCCCCATAGCGTTGACTCGAAGACCAACTACCAACTGGTCTGATTCCAAGATTAACAGTGCCAGCAATGTTACTCTGCACATGTTCTATTCCTGTAGAATTGAGGGCAATGGTTTTCCAAGCATTATTTGGAGATGTCATTGAATATATGTTTGATAAGTCTCCTGTTACACTATTGTATAGAGTAATACCACTAGTAGTAACGGGGTCTGCTGAATTAGAATACCTAATTTGTCCACCCCATGCTACATAAGCCTCTGTAATATAGAAATAACCTGTTGTGCTATTCACTATTGAGCCTGCAGGTATGGTGGCAGTATTATATTTAATTGAACTGCGAGTAATTCCATATCCGTCATGCCCCATAAGAACTGTGTTTTGGTAATCGTATCCATCAGAAACTGCACTTCTCGTCCAATTCGTCGTATTATCAGGATACACACTCACCGTCGGATCAATTACCAACGGAAACGATCTTTCTTCGTCCATAATCCAGTTGGCATCAACAATAGTTTTTATGCTAAGCGTTTGCCCGTTTTGTGAGATTTGATATTCTCCAATTGGGTCTTCTTTTCCCTGGCGGTTTTCTTTTTCAAAATAGACCGGTGGTTGATATTGAAGGATTTCTTCTTTTCTGTTATTAAAAATACTTATTCGCTGCTTACTTTCTTTTTGGTCTTCGCTCAGTTTGTCAACATAGTATTTTGCTGTCCATCCGTCAGGAAGAGTAATGTCTTCACTAATAGCTAAAAACACTACATTTTCGGGAATCAAATTAACAAATTCTGCAGAGGTGATTTCATAATCAATTTTTCTGCCATCATGCAATTGGGTAATTTGAGCTTCGGTATGTGGAAACACATTGGCATAGCTTGCTTTTGCATGATTAATATTGATTTCTGAGTGATCAGATTGAATTGAACTGATTAGGTTCATCTCTGCATCATAGAATTCAATTTTTTTGTTTTGCCATTCGGTAATTTCCTGATTTTCAACAATTGTCTTGATTCCGTTTACAGGGGTGTTTCCATAAAATGATTTGAATGCATTTTTTGTGTTTGCAAATTCAAAGTTTTCAAATTTTCCTGTGTTGTTTGGTGTAATGGCTCTTTCAATTGTGTGCCATTTGCCGTTCTCCTGGTAGTTAATAGAGCCGGTAGAAAGAAAAGCTTCAACGCTTCCATCAGGATTTATAAAGTGTTTTGATGTTCTATCCCTTCGTTCCAGAAGCTCGTTTTCCGGTTTTCGATTTGCGTAAATGGCATCTTTTTCATAAGACATCGAAAATTCAGCCTGTACTTTGTTTTTTGCGAAGGCGTTACTTTGCGTATATTCACGTTCACCCCGCGCCACACCATTTTCATTGTGGTTGATGCGTAAGGCGGATTTGGCGTTTTCTGCTTTTTGAGAAAAGCCAGTATTGACTATCAGCCCAATTACAAGCGTGAGTAAAACTGTTTTTTTCATAATGATACAAGTCTCCTATCTATCTGCAAGCACAAAATAAGACATTACGACCAAAGTCCTGTAAGACAAACATAGGACATTTAAAAGAATTTTAAGATTTGCAAAAAGGGTATAAGTCTCACAAGGATAGGAGTATAAGGCCTAAATTGCTACTGTGTGCCTGGTCAGACATCCGCAATTTTTCTTCGCGGAAAGGAAAATAGTATGGTATTGGAGAAAAAAATGACTCACGGGACGCAAATGCATGTTAACGTACCAGTGATAAGCTTCCCTTAAATGATTGATTGTCTGCTGAAATGACGAAAATGTAATTTCCAAAAGGCTGTGCCTTTCCCTCATAGCTGCCATCCCACTGATTTGCAGGATCTGAATATGTTTCTCCCTCACCGGTGAAACTGAATACTGCATCGCCCCATCGGTTGAATACCTGTATGTCTAGTTTTTCAAAGGCGTTTACACCTTCTATTTTCCAGGTGTCATTGTATCCGTCACCATTTGGCGTAAGCACTGTGGCGATGACAATTTCAGCATCAGCAGCAGATTTTACTTCAATCAGCACCGTATCACTGTCACCACATTTTCCCGGGATGGTGTAAATTACCTCATGCCGGCCTGTCCCGGCTTCTGCGGGAAAAAAGATGCCATGATCATCTGTTCCGTTACCTTCCCATATTCCATCTGTTTCATTTGCCTGCAGTTGCAGGGCATCTTCGTTTTCATAAAACGGACCATCAGTGAGAATGTCCGCATCGGCAAAGGGAATTAAGCGGAGGGTCATGGTATCGCTGTCATTGCAATTTCCTGCTGTCGTATAAATCAGCTCGTGTACACCAGCATCAGAGGCTGATGCATACAGGCTTCCTGATAATACCTGTGCTCCGTTAAAATACCAGGAGCCACCACTTTGAGTAGACTGCAAAGGAATGGAGTCGGATGGCACACACTGTATGCTATCGGTGAGAATTCTGGCCTGAATCTGTGATTCAACCACCATAGTAATGCTATCCTTGCCTCCACAATTTTGGGTAAGTGTGTATGTGATGCTGTGTTCTCCTGCGCCTGCCATCTCCGGATCAAAAACGTTGGATCCTGCCGGAACACCTGCCCCTGACCACATACCTCCGGTTTCGTTTGCCTCAAGTGTTACCGGATCATCATATTCGCAAAATACAGTATCGGTACTCAGGATTTCCGGCAGGCTGATTTCCAGTACTTCAATATCAATCTGGTCTGAACCGCCGCAACTGCTACCACCATCATATGTTATTGTATGGATTCCGGTACCTGCCGCAGATGGATCAAATAAACCTGTAGCCGAATTGATGATGCCCGTTCCACTCCAGCTGCCTCCGGTTTCGTTGGCGCTGAGGGTAAGTGCCGGATCTGTTTCGCAAAATGGTCCTGCAGGCTCAATCTCTGGATTTTGGATTGGATCGACATCAATAGTGATCTGATCAGAATCACCGCAGGCATCGTTAAAGCTGTAGGTGATGACATGACTTCCGGGGCCGGCCGTTGAGGGATCAAAACTACCGGAATTGGAATCTGTAATTCCGTTTCCGCTCCACATGCCTCCGGGGTTGGTTGCACTAAGGCTTGTGACTGAATCTGCTTCACAGAAAGGTCCTGCCGGCTGGATTGAGGCCTCATTGTATGTATCAACGGTGATTGTAATCTGATCGCTGTCGCCGCATGTACCGCTAATGCTGTATGTGATGTCATGATTTCCCGGGCCTGCTGACAAGGGATCAAATTCACCGGATATGGGATCGGTAATGCCATTTCCTGACCATGTTCCGCCTGCTTCGGCAGCAGATAATACAACGGAATTGTCATTGTCGCAAAATGGCCCTGCCGGATCAATGCCGGCATCGGCAGATGGCAGAACTTCAACAGGCACGGAAACACAGGTAGTAACACCACAGGCATTTTCCCATCGTGCATAATATGTAGTGGTAGATTGCGGTTGCATGATGCTAAGGGGATTGCCGTTTCCTATACTCGTGCTGCCACAGCTGTTGGTGTACCATTCAAGATTGTTTCCCGAGCCGCCGGTGACTGAAAGGCTGATATCTTCGCTGCCTCCCTCGCAGACTTCTTCCTGAGAAACTGCAGCCGAAACCGGCGCCTCCGGAGGATCGGACACGGTGATGCTGATTGTTTCACATGCAGACACGCCGCAACTGTTTTCCCAACGCGCATAATAGCTGGTTGTGGCGGCCGGCTGATCAATATCAAGAGTTGTGCCGCTGCCAATAGCTGTACCACCGCAGCCAGATGTATACCATTCCAGGTTGTTCCCTGAGCCACCACTGGCTGACAGGCTTACAGTCTCGGTGCCTCCGGAGCAGACATTGTCACCAGAAGCACTGAGTGAAGAAGGGGCCTGGGGTTCGGGAATAACAGTGATGCCGATGTCGTCAGTACCTGTTAATCCATCCTGGTTGGTGACGGTAACGGAATACGTATCCGTGTTGCTGACCTCTATGGTTTGTGTGGTTTCGCCTGTACTCCAGGTGTAGGATTCATAACTTCCGGCATCAAGGGTAAAGGGGGTATCGTAATAGCATAAGTTCTGATCTGCACCCAGATCAGGTTCCGGTGGAGTGGGAGCACTGCCCGAAGCTGTAAGGCTGATGTTGTCGAACCATACTGAGTATGCCGTGGAGTTGTTATAATTACAGTAGGCTTCCATGTAAACCAGTATATTGGAGTTGTTTCCTATCGGGCTGAGATCAAATTTTACTTCAACTGAGGCACAGTTTCGTTCTTCTGTAAACTGGAATCCCTTGCCGTTAATACCCGCATCGTACGTGACATCGGTACCATCTATCAGAATGGATGTAACTGTATGATGATAGCCATTACCATCATGGATATAAAAGCGGCACCAGTTGTCGGTTTGGGATGATGCATAGGAATGTGATACGTCAAAAAACAAACTGATGGTGTCGCTGCCGGTGAAATCCTGGGATGGCAGCCGTACAAAATTTCCCCAATAATTGTTCCAGCTTCCGGAATAGCCGATTCTGCCGCCGGGACAACCGCCTGTTGACTCATGCGAAACAGGTGTGTTGTAGTCAGGTGCAAACCACACGGTTTCAGGAGCACTTGTCCCGTGTACCAGCACATCTGTATCAAAGGTTTCAATCTGCATGTCCGTGGTTTCCCGCATGGTCTGACTGCTGACACGGCCTGGATGCACAACAATGAACAATGGTAGCAGCAAAAGTAAAGTAAAATGGTTCATAGCTTGAGATTTTACAACGAATGTACGAAAAAAGTGCAATGACCTGTTTTTTAAAAGCCGGACAAAATATGGACAAAAATAATATATGATGCTTTTTGATTAATATGCCATGAAAAATTTTGTCAGGTTGGTGTTTGGTTCCAACTCCATTTTCTTGCGAAGGCGGTAAAAACGTTTATGTACCGCTGCAGGGGAAACGTTCATGATTTGCGCTATTTCTTTGGTTGACAAATTAATTTTAAGGTATGCACAGACTTTCATGTCGGATTTGGAAAGCTGAGGGAAGTCGGATTCCAGTTTTTCAAAAAAGCCCGTATTGACCTGGTCAAAATGCATTTTAAATTGTTCCCAGTCGCTGTCTACATGAATGTTTCTGTCAATATCAGCACAAAGCCTGCGTGCTTTTTGCCGGAAAGCCGGTTCTGCATTGAAAGAGATATCATCCAGTGTATCCCGTATAGAGGCAAGGATTTTGTTTTTATTGACAATGTGCATGGCAGAAGTTAGCAGTTCGCGGCTTTTGTGTTCGAGTTCGGCTTCGAATTTTTCCTTTTCCAGAGTCATGTTTTCCTCTTTGCGTTTCATCTCTTCTGCCAAAAGCCGTGTTTCAGCTTCCTGCCGCTGCAAATCCAGATTGTGTAGTTTTTTCTGTTGTTCGTAATACTTGCGGTTACTTTTCAGCAGGCGGGATTTTGTACGGAAAAAATAAAACAAAAGCAGGGATATAATAACCAAAGCTGAAATGCCAATAATGAGCAATGTGTTGAAATTGCGTCTGGCCTGAGCCTGCTTCTTTAGTATGAGGATTGCCTTGTCTTTTTTGGCAGTTTCGTATTTGAGTTGAAGCTCTGAGAATTTGAGCTGCATTTCCATTTTTGCGATAGAGTCTTCAATTTCCTGTTTTTCCAGGATTGTGCTGTATGCTTTTTTATACCGGTCTTGCTGAGCGTAAAGATTGGCAAGTAAGCCGATGGCATCAGCTACAGCACTTATGTTTCCGACTTCACGCCGCAATTCTGCCGATTTCTTTGCAGACAGGATGGCTTGTTCAATTTGACCAAGATCCTGTTGTAGGAGTGCCATATAATAATACACCGAACTCAGTCCACGCTTATTGTCCTGCTTGCTGTAATTGGTTTTTGCCAGCTCCAGATAATGCCTTGCAGAATCCGGCTGGGATTTTTCGTAATAATGATTTCCAATGTTGATGTATGCTGTTGCCAAATCGCTTGGTCGCCTCATATCTGTAAAAATATCCGCAGCCTGGAACAAATACTGTAGTGCTGTATCAGGATTATTTTGTTCAGTATAAAGCGTGGCAATATTATTGATAACCTGTGCTTTACCTCCTGGTTCCCGGTTTTTACGGAATAACTCGAGGGATTTCTTATAATAATCTAGTGCAACATCAAGTTGCCCGAAATGATTGTGAATAATTCCCAGGTTGTTGGCTACTTCAGCCATGCCTGATTTGTTATTGCTGCGCTCAAAATATCTCAGTGCCTTATAATAATAATCTGTGGCCCTTGCAAATTCTCCTTTTGCCTCATACATCAGGCCAAGCCTGTTATGAGCTGCAGCAATTTCATCCAGATTTCCGGTTTTGCGAATGGCAAAAAAAGAATTCTGATACCGGAGCAGGGCTGAATCCAGCGCCCCCTGAAAATAATGGACATTGCCCAAATTTACCCATGCATCGGACACAGCCCTGAAATTGTTTTCCTTTTTGCCGAGTTCCAGCGCACTGTCTGCATAGAATCGTGCGCTGTCGAGATCGAAGTCAAGATAATAATCAGCAATACGATTGAGAAGCTGGGCTTTTTTGTGGGGTTCGTCGCTATGTCTGAGCTCATGGAAGAGACTGTCGCTGGAAAATAGCCTCAAGGGTAATCCAAGCAGAATTATTACTATTATAAGCTGCGATTTTTTCATCAATCCCTTTCCCATGAAAGCAAATATACAAAATAAAATGAAGCATTTTCGTGGTAAGGAAATCCGGCAACACAAAAAATATGCAGCCTGGTTTAAATGATCGGTTTGCACTCACAATTGATTTGATTTTAAAGATATATTTGTTACATTTACAGTAACAAAAGCACGGATATATGAAAAATACCATTAGAATTAGCCTCATGGTGATATTTGGAATGCTGAATTTCGCCACCATGGCACAGGACTGGCAACTGATTGACAGTGGCAGAGTTTATAACTACTCAAATGATGTAGATATATCGCTTACTCACCAGATTTGGGTTGATAGTACTGAAGTGAGTGGTGACGGAAATATGCTGTATTTTAATCGCATTGCCGGTATATGCGATACCTGCGGCAACCTTGTGGAAAATTATGAGGGAGATTATTACACGAACAATCATCCGCAGTTTCTAATGAAAAAAGCCACACAAACAGATGCATTTCTCTGGATGAAGGACAGTTCCAGCATGGTAATTTATCCCGGGGCTGAAGTTGGCGACAGTTGGGTATTCGACAGCACACACAATCTGACAGCCCAGGTGTATTCAAAAGAAGCATCAGATGTATTTGGTGTAAGCGACTCTGTGAAATTCATTGATGTTGAAGGTCGGGATGTGATCATATCAAAAAACATGGGAATACTGACTTTTCCGGATTACGCTACCGAAGACGGTGCGTATCAGCTTACCGGCATTGAATCGGAGACCGGGGGCTATGGTTATCAGAGGCCGGAGCTTATGGATTTTTATGAGCTTGAAACGGGTCATTGGAAAGAATATAAATACAGTGAGTCATGGCCGGAACATAGTTACTGGTTTTACGACAAACTCATTTTTACAGGCAGTGATCTGGAAAATGATACGCTAATCTTGCATTTTGACAGGGAGTGGAGAGAGTGTCCTGGTGATGTACCCTGTGATCCCGGCAATTACGCAGCTCTGGAGTTAAGTGAAAGCACACTTGATGTTAAAATTTGCCTGAGCGATCCGCATCCGGCTGTAGCTCCTCTAAACACTCTGTCTGAGCTTCCTTCTTATAATTATCAGACTCATGAATCTTCATATGTTGGTGTATTGGGTTATAACGCAATTTACTCATTGGTGACAACAAAAAATCATCAGCAATCGGGTATTGCTTTTGGTCTGGGAACGCCTGACAATTACATACCCTTCCCCGATACAGTAAAAACATATTGGGCAAAGGCTTACGATTCAATTCACAATATTTATTACAATGTACAAGAATGGGAAGGTCTTTATGTGGCAGCGTATTATATGGAGAATTTTGGTCAACTATCTTATTATGAAAATTACTTTGAAAACCTTCGAGCACTGTCTGTATACAACGTAATGGTGAATATACAGGAGAGTGAAATGACATCAGAACATGTATTTCCCAACCCGGTGTCTGACAAACTGTTTATTGAAGGGGCAATCGAGTCAACCCACTGGTTGATTTACAATGCTCAGGGCCAAATGGTGAAGGATGCGACATACGGTAATTCCATTTACACCGGAGACCTGCCCCCGGGATTGTATGTTATTCAAAATGCAGATGATAAAGAGTTTGTACACCGCTTTGTGAAACGGTAACGGATCAGCTTAAGGAAGACGTTATTTTTTTCTGCGCCAGGGCAAAGGCGAATATCCTCAGCACCTGCATACCGTTGGTGGAACAGTTCTGATATAGCTGCCGGAGAAAGATCATTATCAGGACAAGTGACACCCGGTTTGCAGGTGCTGAGATAGCAGCCGAAGACTGTTAAGGCGCCCAACAAATCAAATAACAAAAGGCAAGCAGCAAATATCAAATAAACACCAAAAAACAACTTACAAACCTACCAACCTCGCAACCTCGCAACCTCGCAACCTACCAACCTACCAACTTACAAACCTACAAACCTACAAACCTACCAACTTACAAACCTACAAACCTACCAACTTACTAACCTACAAACCTTCCAGCCTCAAAAACTCCATTTCCCCCTCAAAAACGCATAGGTCCCTTTCCCGCCTTCATCGTCAGGGATATCGCTGAAAAAGCTCTGAATGTTCAAATCAACTGCAAAATTGTCATCCAGAGAAAATGTGGCTGACGGCCCCAGATAGGTGAAATTGTCCTGCGGGCTGTACATGGCAGAAAATCCGAGATTAATCAATGGTGTTACCGGATACCGGACCGATGCAAATCCTGTCCAGCGGGTGAGGGCCAGGTTTTTGGCATTGATGTCTTGATTGTAATATTGTGCCAGATTGAAATCGTAATCCTTGCTGGCGGAGGAGTTGAATAGAACTTCTGCCTGAACAAATAAGCTGTTCGGAAAGCTGTAATCTGCGCCTACACTGGCTGCCAGAACGCCGCTGCTATCAGAAAAATGCTCCGTTGGCCGAAAATACGATATTTCACCCCTGAATCCCGCGTTCCAGAGGTTACCCGACCAGCCGAGTCCGGCCACCACATCCTCGCTGTTATACACCCCTGCCAGCACCTGAATGTCGTATTGGAATTTGTTGAACTGATACAGGGCTGCGGCCGTGTAATTGGTATCCCGGTTAACTGCTGCAGCTATTTCAATGCGTGAGGCGTAATCAATGTAATATTGTGCACGGATGGCATCGCTGCCGGGTTTTTCTTCGTAATCGAAATCAAAATAAGAATAGGCATTGAACAAATCATTGGGATTCCAGACCATGGTCTGACCCCAGTTGATACGGTGCCGGCCGGCAGTAATGTCCCAATTGCCCTGCTCGATGTTAATGTAGGCTCTGTCAATGCCGGTGTTGAAAAAGTAGGAATCGCTTTCAAGATAATTCCATGACATATCAACAAAACCACGGTCTTTGTCAGTTTCCCCTATGTAATCCCAGGCAGCATCGCCCAAAAGCGTATTGAAAGGCGGCTGACTGAAAGTTACCATCTCACCGTAAAACATGCGGTTACGAACAGAAACATGCGCGTTCAGCCAATCCGCAGGATACCAGGCAAGGTCAAAACGGTTGTGAATCAGGTTGTCGGTAAACCACAGGCTGTCAATATCCTGAAAAGTGGCTGTCTGCATGAATTTGACGTAGCCGTCAATGCTGAAATTTTTCTGAGCAAAACCGCTGGCGGTGATGAGTAAAAACAAAATACCGATGATGCTTAGTCGTTTCATAGTCTTTATTTATTTCCATTACAGTCGAAAAAGTAATTTATTATTGTCATTGTTTCGATTACAGTCGAATCTTTTTTATGTGGGCAGCTTTACCGTCTTCGGCTTTTAGTTGCCATTCCGAGCGGCTGTATTTGCAATCCCCGTCAGGAGCTTACTCCGCTCGCTCTGCCAGGTGATGCAAAATACAAAGCCTCCCGGGACGACAAGCTAACCGCCTCCCTGCCCGCCAGTGTTAATTTTCATTGGTAGGCAGGCGGGCGCCGGGCTGCGAAATACTGCATCCATTCAATCATTGCTCTTTATCTTCCTTTATCTTTCCATCTTCAATGGTAATAACCCGCCGCGCCTGATTAACCACCCGCTGATCGTGGGTTGAGAAAATGAAGGTGATGTTTTCTTTCTTATTCAGCTCATGCATAATGTTCAACAGGTTTTCCGTGGATTTGGAATCCAGGTTGGCTGTTGGTTCATCAGCAAGAATAAATTTTGGCTTGGATGCCAGCGCTCTGGCTACAGCTACCCGCTGCTGTTGTCCGCCTGAAAGCTTTGCAGGCCGGCTGTTTACCCGGTCGCCAAGTCCTACCGATTTCAGCATCTCAATGGCACGGGCTTCGCGCTCTTTTTTATTCCGCTTTTGCATCTGCATGATGAATTCTACATTCTCACGGGCTGTCAGTACCGGAATCAGGTTGTATGCCTGAAATACAAATCCGATGTTTTTCAGCCGGAAATCTATCACCTCTTTGTTGGAGAGCTTGCCTATGTTCACATCGTTGATAATTACTTCGCCTTCGCTGGGATCATCCAGTCCGCCAATGAGGTTCAGCAAAGTGGTTTTTCCGGAACCCGAGGGACCAACAATGGCAGTAAATTCACCTTGTTCAATGCTCAGATCAATACCATTAACAGCATGTACCGGTACCTGGGTGCTGTTGTATGTTTTATGCAGATTTTTGGTTTCAATGATTTTCATGATGTATGGATTTTACACAGTTAATGTTAATTGCTGCTGAGGATTTCAGCGGGTTTCATTTTACTTGCTCGTATGATGGGGAATATGGATGCTACTAGGGCTGTGATAATTACCAAAGCCACAATTTGAAAATAAAACATTCCATTGATGGATGGGTATATTACAGAACCAAAGCCATATGCTTCCATGCCCTCAGAAAAGGCAGCCAGATTGATGCCTGCTTTGCCAAGCCATGCTACCAAAACCTGATTTAACAGCAGTCCGGTAATCGAACCAATTGCTGTCAAAAACAAGGTTTCCCAGACAATCATAATGCGTATTTTACCTTCGTTCATCCCAATTGCCTTAAGCATGGCCAGTTCTTTTTTACGCTCCAGTATCGCCATGAGCATGGTATTGATGATGCCAAAGGCCAGGGCAAACAATATGATGGCCACCAGGTAAGACAGGTATTTTTCCGTCATCATGCTCATCATGCCAAGTTCAGGATTGAGCTCTTTCCAGTTCCTGGCATCAAGCCTCTCTGGTGTGATTTCCTTCAGTTCTGCGCTGCGTTCTTTCAGATCATCGTTGTCCTCAAACAATACGGCAAGTTCGTGGGATTCGGCTTCTGAAAAACCGGTAAGGGATTCAAGATCTTTGCGCAGCACAAATACATTCATTTCGTCAAAACCCGGGTTGCTGGTCTTGAAAATACCGGCTACCCGAAAAGCGCCCCCGGTGAGGTTGCCATCCTTGTCCTGAAAGGTGAGCACCATTTTGGAGCGCACATTCAACTTGAGCTTTTCGGCAGTTGGTTTGCTGATGACGATCTGATTTTTTTTATCAGCATTGAAATATGTGCCTTCCACAAGGCTTTCATGTATACTGCTTACCTGTTTTTCCTGTGCAGGATTGATCCCATTTACAGTGCCACCGCTTGTATTGTGAGGACTCTGCATCATGGCGTTGACAAGCAGCCTGTTGCTCAAACCGGAAACATATTCTTTTTGTTTTATTTTTCTGATCAGAGGTTGTACATCGCTCATGATGATGCCCGGCTCGGGGTTTTCCAGATAGCCGTCCTGATGCACCTGGAAATGTGCAGATTCATTGTTGATGGCTTTATCCACGCGACTGTCAACGGCACCCAGCATTACTGCGGTTGAAAATCCGCCTCCCAGCATACCAAAGGTAACCGCAAGGATAACTACCATGCTTCTGGTTTTGCTCCGCCAGATGTTTCTCCATGCTATTTTTATCAATTCCATAGTTGTATTTTTTTATCGAATGGATTTGGTGACATCAAGTTTGAAAATTGACAGCAATGGCCATGCAACGGCAATCAGCGTCAGAATAAGAACCACTCCGGTTTGTCCCAGGAAGTAACCTGGCTCAAAAGCTACCGGCATAATGGGTTCCATACCGTATTCGGCAAACATGTGAGCTATCTCACCACTGAAAGTCAGTGGATTGAGGTGTAGATACCAGATAAACGGAATGCTAACAAAGACTGCACTTACAATGCCCAGAGCTACAATCATCAGTGTTTCGGTAGTAACCAGTTTTGCCAGCCTGGTTTTTTGCATGCCAACTGCCACCATAATCGAAAATTCCTTGCGACGTTCTGCGATCATCATCAGCACCGTACCAAATATGCCAAAAGCAATGACAATGTATAGTATCATCAGAATAATCAATCCGCTTTTGTTATCGGCCTCAATGCCCTGCTTAACCCCCGGCTGCATGGTTTCCCAGTGCATCACTTCGTAATCATCAGGAATGATGCTTTTCAGTTCTCTGGTGGTTTCTTTATACTGATCCTGATCCTTAAGCCTTACAATCCAGGCGGTAAGTCCATTGCCTATGCTAAGGTACTCTTGTGTGGTTTTGATGTCCATATAAACCAGCCGGTTGTTGAGCTGAGGCACAGGGTAGGAGATGATGCCCACCACCGGGTACAGGCCCGAAGCACTGATGCCGTGATACCCCTGTCCTATGAAGACAGCTGTATCGCCTATACCAAGCTTCAGGTAATTTGCCAGCTCTTCGGCCAACACAACGCTTTTTCCCCCTGATTCCGGCATGCGGCCTTTAATCAGCTTCTCCTTAACCTTTGTCAGCTTGTCATCTTTATCTGCATCCAGGCCAATGATGATAGCGCCTTTTGTTTGCATTTCTGAAGAGGCCAGAGAGTATGTCTGAAGCCGTGGCAGCAGGTCTTTGACGTTTTCATGTGCAAGTACAGCTTCTTTCAGGCTGTCATTGGGCATAAATGCATTGTTCAGTATCTGTTCATCCTGATAACCGTCCTTGTGAATCTGTACATATCCACCGTACTGTTCAACTGAGTTTTTAATCATCTGGTCGTAGGTGCCCAGTTGCAGGCCGCGCATAAGAATCGCCAAAAGCAAGGCAAAGAAAACCGATGAAATGGTAATCAGTGTCCTGCGGCGGTTCCGCCAGATATTACGCCATGCTAGTTTTGTATAGTTCATATCTAAGGTTTTAGGGTTTAGG
>JBKGYK010000052.1:0-23587 GCA_046546095.1 Bacteroidales bacterium | reverse complement strand
TAACAGAAGTTGATACTACAAACTGGAACAACAAAATTGAAAACGAAATCGATCCTGTCTATAGTTCATCAGTAGCAGGTGGAATAACAGGAGCTGATACTACAAACTGGAACAACAAAATTGAAAACGAAATCGATCCCGTCTATAGTTCATCAGTAGCAAGTAGCATTACAGCATCAGACACCACCAATTGGAATAATAAGCAAGACCAACTCACAGCTGGCACCGGTATTAATATTGAAAACAATGTTATAAGCACTAAAAATGATTTTTACCTTGGACAGGATACGTTAAATGGTATAGTTTTCTATATCTATTTAGACCAGAACGGTGTCCAGCACGGGCTTATCGTTTCAAAAAACGAAGCATGGGCACAATGGCAAAATACAGAAGTTGACAATGACGCAAACCGAAGTTGGGACGGAGCATATAACATGGCTCTAATGACCGATAGTCCTGCAAAAGAATGGATTACTAACAACTTTTCAAGCCAATGGTATTTGCCTTCAATAGATGAGTTAAGCTTATTATGGCATAACCGTTTTCATGTAAATAAAGCATTAAACGATGCCGGATTAACATTGCTTGGTATTAGCAGTTATTGGAGTAGTACGGAAGGTGGTGCTACGGCTGCGTACGTCTTCAATTTCTCCTACGGCAACGCTAACTGCTTCACTAAGACAAGTAATGGTAAGGTTAGGGCTGTTCGGGCTTTTTAACAAATTGCTTTTCGCTTAGCGATTTGTCCGGCCTCAGGAAGCAGCTAATTCACTTAGCAAAAAGCACAGCCCGGATGAATACATTGTCAAGCCCAACCATTAGCATGGTATCATCAGATGGAACATTGGAAAAGTATCTTATGATATCCATCTGGCAAGATATGTATATGCATGGCAAACACTGTTTGCATATCCACCTGATGACCTTCTGCCCATCTATACAGTTACCGGAGGAATATACCAAAAAATTCATGCAAGCCTGTCAGGGCTAAAGCCCTTTGTTTTTCGCCTTACATATCCCAGATGGGAGAAGCCACATAATCAATCTATTGAAATTGTCAATAATCACAAATATTAATATTGAATATTACACGCTAGCGATGTGCTGAGCTTGCCGAAGTGAACGCAACTTGGTATGAAATACCTTTTTATAAGAACAAAAGTTGAAATATAGTCAACTTACTCGATCCAGTTTTTCACATCCTCCTGGCTGGGGTTCTTTAATCCCATTTTGTGCTTTTTGTTCAACCCACAAAGTGTCTGGTGGAGTTTGTTTGGATTTTCGGATTTTAGTTCATCCACATTGAGATAGCCTGCTTTTTGCACGACAGGTACCCATTCTTCGGGAATTCCCATTTCCATATAATCTTCAGGAGCGCTATATTCGGGCTTTTTCTCAGGTTTCATTTGCGGAAAGAAAAGTACATCCTGAATGGAATGGCTGTCTGTCATGATCATTGCCAGTCTGTCAATTCCGATACCCAGGCCGGTTGTGGGAGGCATCCCTACTTCAATGGCACGCAGGAAATCTTCATCAAGCATCATGGCTTCATCATCACCGCGTTTTGCCAGCAGAAGTTGTTCTTCAAAACGCTTCCGCTGGTCAATGGGATCATTTAGCTCTGTATAGGCATTGCATATTTCCTTGCCATTACACACAGCTTCAAAGCGCTCAACCAAGCCCTCTTTCTCCCGGTGTTTTTTGGCCAGAGGTGACATTTCTATAGGATAATCTGTGATAAAAGTGGGCTGAATAAGCTTGCCTTCAACGGTTTCACCAAAGATTTCATCTATCAGTTTTCCTTTACCCATGCTTTCGTCCACTTCTATATCCAGTTTTTCAGCGGTTGCACGCAGGGCAGCTTCATCCATATCAGAGATATCAATACCATTGTATTCCTGAATGGCTTCAAACATGGTATAGCGTTTCCATGGACGTTTGAAATCAATGAGATTCTCCCCCACCTGCACTTTGGTAGTATGGTGTATATCCAGGGCAATCTTTTCAACCATGGCCTCCACAAGCTCCATCATCCAACGGTAATCTTTAAATGCCACATAGAGTTCCATTTGTGTAAACTCAGGATTATGAAAACGGCTCATGCCTTCGTTGCGAAAATCTTTGGCAAATTCATAGACGGCATCAAACCCACCCACGATCAGGCGCTTGAGGTAAAGCTCATTGGCAATACGCAGATAGAGGGTCATGTCCAGTTTGTTGTGATGAGTTTTGAACGGACGTGCAGCTGCTCCACCATACAAGGGCTGCAAAACGGGGGTTTCCACTTCCATAAAGCCTTTTTCATTGAGAAATGAACGCATGGAATTGGTAAGCTGAGTACGCTTTTTAAAAGCTTCTTTTACTTCCGGGTTGACAATCAGATCAACTGAGCGGTTACGATATCTTTGATCGGGATCAGAAAACGCATCGTAGGTTTTACCCTCTTTTTCTTTGACAACCGGCAGAGGCCGAAGAGATTTGGCGAGCAATTTAAATTCTGTGACATGCACGGATATTTCGCCCATTTTTGTACGAAAAGCATAGCCTTTTACACCGATAATATCACCGATATCAAGCATTTTTTTAAACAGCTTATTGTACATGAATTTATCCTCACCGGGACAAATATCATCGCGTCGGAAATACAACTGAATTTTTCCTTCCGCATCCTGCAGTTCGGCAAACGAGGCACTGCCCATAATCCGGCGGCTCATAATCCGGCCTGCCAGACTAAGATTCTTAAGCTTTTCCGGTTTGTCATCATCATATTCAGCAAGAATTTCCCTGCTGCTTATATTGGTATCGTATGATTCTGCGGGATATGGATCTATACCTGCTTCTCTCAGGTCTTTCAGGCTTTGACGTCTGACCTGCTCCTGTTCGCTCAAATGTAAATTTTCCATAAATAAAAAATTTTTGCAAAGATAACAGCTTAGTTTCTAATCTCCGACCATTTCATGAAATAATTCAGTCTTGAAGATACGGTGGAGAAATATCCGGATACCATATGGGGAATTTGCAGAATTCATCTGAATCATAGAATAAAAAAGCCACAGTAAAATCCATGTTCACCGTGGCTTTCCTCTTAAAATCAAACAAAATTATTCGTTCTCTTTTCCGTAATTCTTAATGTAAGCTCTGATTTCATCATCTGAAGTCAGGACTGCGGCATTATAATCATAAATATTTTGCTGGGTCTTGTCAGCTCCCTCATCAAGTAAGTATTTCACCACTTCAAAATGATTGTTTTCAGCCGCTTTCATCAGGATATTTTCGCCGTAGGAGTTTGTTTTGTTGATATCCTCTCCGGCTTTGAGACCTTTTTTAATGGTTTCCAGATCTCCTTCACGGGCAGCTTTAAACATATCTCCGCCAAAAGCCTCATCAAGAGTTTTATTGCTGACTTCGTTGGCTTTTTCTTCAATTTTGTCAGCTACACTTTTTTTCTCGCCTTTGTTGTTGCAGGCAGCAAGTGTAAGAATTGCAACAAATGCAAGTAAAATTAATTTGGGTGTTTTCATAATCATTTGGTTTGGTTTGTAGCTGCTAAAATAGTAATTATTTTATCACATCATTGGTGATATTGCATTTTATTTGCTGCTGCAATTTCGGTGTCAGAGCGACACAGAGCACCTTTACCCATACTATTGTGGAATTTTGTACAGAACAATTGCGATACAATCCGTATGAAACAGAAAGCCTCATTGCAAAACATCTTAAGATTAATGCAGAAATAAAATAAATCTTTTGTGGGGTTTTTAGCTTCCTTTTATTCACAGTACTTTTTGGATACCGGCAATTTTTGGTATTTTTAACACATCAAAATTTGCTTTGTTTTAAACAGAGCCGGTTACATGTTAAACTTAAGACCATTTCATCATGAAAAAAAAAGCCTGGATCTGGATTGTCATGCTCATCGCAAGCCTTGCAATCATTTATCTTATTGTTAGTATCATCCTTGCTCAAAGCAAGTCACGTTCTGATGTTACAGAATTTGCCCCTTATATTTCCGCCTACACTTCAGGAGTGATATCGAAATCCTCTCCCATAAAAATTCAACTTACTGATGATTTTGCCAAAACATTGCCGGAGATTGAAGAACGGTCTGTTGATTTATTTGATATCTCTCCAGGTATTGAAGGAAATGCAGACTGGATTGATTACCGCACCATACAATTTACGCCGGACAGGAATCTGGAATCGGACAAAAGCTATACAATCAGGTTTGAACTTGTAGGCCTGGATCACAGCATGGACAGACAATTGAGGGTTTTTATCCATACAATCAGAACCAAACCACAAAACTATTCTGTTGATGTCACGGAAATCATTACCACCGACAAAAAAGAGCTCAAGTGGCAACAGGTACACGGGCGCATCAGAACAGCAGATACAGAAGATGTTGAAAACGTCGAAAAAATGCTTGATGTCAGATATGGCGACAGGAGTCTGAATACGAAAATCATTCAAACTGACAACCGGATTTTTGAATTCAGAATTGACTCAGTTCCCAGAAAAGAAGAATCAGGTCGGCTCAATATTCACTATGAAGGTGAAGCCATTGGTGTGGATAAAAAAGGGAGTATGGACATCAATATTCCTTCCATCAGTGAATTTATGGTGCTGGATGTTGATCTTGTGCAATCTCCCGATCAATATGTAAAAGTACAGTTTTCCGATCCCATTCAGGAAAATCAGTATCTGGACGGACTGATAAATCTGGAAAATGGAGGGATGCTGAATTTTTCGGTTCAGGACAATATCATTAAAATTTATCCTGAAGAGCGCCTCAAGGGACAGCACGAACTCAGCATTAATTCAGGCATAAAAAATATTCTCGGGCACGCATTCAAAAAGCAGTATTATAAGGAACTGGATTTCGTGGAAATACTCCCTGCCGTGCGTATGGCCGGTGAAGGTACAATCATGCCTAAAGGTAATGGCCAGCTTACACTGCCTTTTGAGGCTGTCAACCTGAAAGCCGTGGATGTCAGGGTTTCCAAAATATATGAAAACAATATTTTGCAGTTTCTACAGGTCAATGATATTGATGACAATTACCAGCTCAAACGGGTAAGCAATGTTGTAAAAACAAAAACCGTCAACCTGAATCAAACGGATGTTACTGATTTGGGGAAATGGAACCGTTATCATCTTGAACTCAATGAGCTATTAAACACTGACCCCGGAGCCATTTATCGTGTTGATATTGGTTTCAGAATGCAGCATGCCATATACCCCTGTGATGAAAAAGAAACTGACGATGATAAACTTACTTCCATTGCAACGGAGGAAGAAGAAGAAGAATTCTGGGACAATTTCGAAAACTACTATTACAATTCTACCTGGTCGAACTGGGAACATCGCGATGACCCGTGCCACCCGGCTTATTATGGTTTCAGGCAAGCTGTTTCACGCAACGTTTTTGCATCCAATATCGGACTGACAGGGAAAAAAGGAAATGACGGTTCTGTTTTGCTTATTGTAAACGATCTGCTAAGTACAGAACCACTGCAGGAGGCCGAAGTTGATCTCTATGACTACCAGCAGCAACTGATAGAAAGTAAAACCACAGACAGAGCCGGAGTAGTTGAATTTAACCTATCGGAAGAGCAGGACGCATATTTTGCAGTAGCCACAAAAGGGGAAACAAAAGCCTACCTTAAAATGAATGACGGCAACAGCCTGTCCATCAGCGATTTTGACGTAGGAGGAACAAATGTTCGCGATGGTCTGAAAGGGTATATTTATGCAGAACGGGGTGTACGGCGTCCGGGAGACTCGATTTATGTGGGTTTTATTCTTGAAGATATTCATGATAAATTACCCATTGGACATCCGGTCGTTTTTGAATTGTATAATCCCAAATCTCAGCAAATTGACAGACAGGTACAGAATCTGGATGAACTCCGGTTTCACGCTTTTCGTTCAGCCACCGATCCCGATGCTATAACCGGAAATTATTCAGTTCGCATCAGTCTGGGCGGAAAAACATTTCACCATCAGTTACCGGTAGAAACCATTAAGCCAAACCGCCTGAAAATCGATTTTAATCTGGAAGACGGCAGTTTGTATGCCGGCAAATCAAATCCTGTTGACATACAGGTAAACTGGCTGCACGGTGCCGTGGCCAAAAACCTGAAAACCACGGTTTCAATGTCATTATACCGCAGCAATACCAGTTTCAGCAATTATGAGAATTACCACTTTGATGATATTACCAGTGACTTCTCTTTCAACACTACTGAAATACTGAGTGCCACTACCGGTAATCAGGGGCATATCAGTGCAGACATCAGTCCCGACAAGCTGGAACATGCACCGGGCAAACTGATAGCGAATTTAACAATCAAAGCTTTTGAGAAAGGAGGTAATTTCAGCATAAAAGAGCAACAGGCTCCTTTTCATCCTTACTCCTCCTATACAGGTATGAAACTACCCGACAGCAAGCGCTCCAATGGAAATTACCTGCCCACAGACAAAACCCACACTGTTGAAATTGTTACACTGGATACAGAAGGAAGAAAAATCAGTAAATCCCACAATCTGAAGGTTGAATTGTTAAAATCTGAATGGAGCTGGTGGTATTATTCTTATAACAACAACAGCAATTACACAAGCTCGGACAAAATTAAAATCATTGAAAGGGAAACAATTCATACCAACAATGGACAGGCTTCCTGGGATTTTGAAGTTGACCGGGACAACTGGGGATACTATATTCTGAAAATCACAGACATGGACAGCGGGCATACCACGGCTCAACGCATTTATGCCGACTGGCCGGAATATGCCGGAATTGGCAGAAATGAGGCCAAATCAGCCAATATCCTGCAATTCAGAACAGAAAAAGACACTTTCAATGTTGATGAAGAAATCAAAATAAAACTACCCGGAAGTGAGAATGGAAGGGCTTTTATTTCTGTTGAAAACGGCAGTCGGGTTATTGACCATTACTGGCTCGAAACAGATAAGGGAGAAACAGAATTCACTTTCCTGGCATCAGATGAAATGACGCCGAATGTGTACATTCACATCAGTCTGCTTCAACCCCATGAACAAACAGACAACGACCGGCCAATTCGCATGTATGGTGTAATTCCTGTACATGTTATCAATAAGGAAACCCATCTTAAACCGGTACTTGACATGCCGGACAAACTAAAGGCCGAATCTGAATTTGAGATAGAAGTATCTGAAGCCAATAAGAAAGATATGAGCTATACCATTGCCATAGTGGATGAAGGATTGTTATCACTCACAAATTTTGAAACACCTGACCCCTGGGATTATTTTTATGCCCGTGAAGCCCTGGGTGTAAAAACATGGGATATGTACGACTGGGTGATCGGAGCATATGGCAGCAAGATTGAGCGTTTACTCAGTATCGGCGGGGGCGGTTCTCTGGACAAGGAATCAGCAAGAAAAGCGAATCGTTTTGAACCTGTGGTAAAATTTATGGGTCCTTTCCATCTCAGGGGCGGACAAAGCACAACCCATACTATCCGGCTACCCCGTTATGTCGGTTCAGTCAGAACAATGCTGGTGGCGGGAAACACATCCGGTGCATACGGAAATGCAGAAAAGACCACCCCGGTTACCAAACCACTTATGGTACTTGGGGATATGCCACGTGTATTGGGACCGGGCGAATCGCTGGACTTACCGGTAAATGTATTTGCCATGGAAAAACATGTAAAAAAGGTCAGGATTGAAGTAAGCACAAATGATCTACTGCAAATTGACGGAGAGGCAGAAAAAACAATAAACTTTGACAAGCCGGGAGAAAAAATCATCAGTTTCCCCATTCTGGTACAGGAAAAATCAGGAATTGCCAGTGTGGAAATACAGGCATTTTCGGGAAATGAAAAGTCTGTTTATGATATTGAGATTGATGTCCGCCATCCCAATCCACCCATGACCAGTACAAAGGGCATGGATTTGGATGCAGGGGAAACCAAAAACATCACATTTAATCAATTCGGTATGCCGGAAACATCCAAAGCCTCCATAGAAGTGTATGGCATCCCTCCCATCAATCTGCAAAAACGTATCAACTATCTTATACGCTATCCTCATGCTTGTCTGGAGCAGGTTGTTTCTGCAGCATTTCCTCAACTATATTTGCATCGCTTCACTAGCTTAACGGAAAAACAAAAAGCAGAAAGCAAGGACAATGTGAAAACTGCCATTGAAAAATTAAGAAAATACCAGATGAGCAATGGCGGATTCAGCTACTGGCCCGGCGGGCAGAACACAAACCAGTGGGTCACAAACTACACCGGACATTTCATGCTTGAGGCCAGAAAACAAGGATACGACATTTCTGATGCCATGCTTAACAACTGGAAAAAATATCAGAAGGAAAGGGCTGTCAAATGGACTGATGAAGGAGCTACATCACAGTTTGTTCAATCCTACAGACTATACACCCTTGCTCTGGCAGGAAAATCCGGATTATCAGCCATGAACAGGCTAAGGCAAAGCGAGAACCTCAGTGAAAAAGCGCGCTGGCGCCTGGCTGCAGCCTATGAGCTGGCAGGCAAACACAAAACGGCTGTGGCTCTTATAGCAAATCTGGATGCAGATGTTGACAGCTACAAATACGGGCCTGTGTTTGGATCATCAGTTCGGGATGAGGCCATGATGCTCGAGACCCTGGTACTGATTGAGGATAAAAAGGCGGCCTTTGATGTATTAAGTTCTCTGGCAGATGAGCTTGGCACGGACAAATGGATGAGCACCCAAACCACTGCCTGGGCTCTAATGGCTACCGCAGCTTATATTGATGCTTTTGATGTGGCAGAAACCATAAATTGCTCCTACAGCCTGAACGGGGAAGCAAAAACAAATATACAGAGTGAGGAACCCATGACCCGAATGCCCTTAAAGAATCTCCGGGAGAAGGACAATGAAATTAAGCTCACCAATAATACAGATGGGATGTTGTTTGTCCGTATTGTGCAGGATGGCATCCCGGCCACCGGCAATGAAACAGCCTCAGAAAACAAACTCAGCATGGATATAAACTACCTTTATCCTGATGGAAGCAAACTGAATCCAAAGGAAATTGAACAGGGTACTGATTTCATCTGCGAAATTAGGATCAGCCACGACAGTTATGAGGCCTCATTTACGGAACTGGCTTTAACACAAATATTCCCGTCAGGCTGGGAAATCATCAATAGTCGCCTATTCAGTACAGAACTGGGTGATGTTTCATCTTTTGACTATCAGGATATCCGTGATGACAGGATTTGCACTTATTTTGATTTAGGTAAGGGCAAAACCAGAACTTACCGTGTCATGCTCAATGCCAGTTATGCTGGTGATTATTATCTGCCCGCTTTTGAGGCCGAAGCCATGTACAACAAAAGCATTCATGCCCGAAACCGCGGACAGTGGGTGAAGGTAGTAAAACCATGACCCTGTGAATTGAAGAGGATTTTGCAGACATTTGATGAATGTCTGGAAAATCCCCTGCCTGAAAGCAACAACAAAATTCCACAAAATTTCGTTATTTTTACCAAATGAAATCATTCAGGCATATCATAGTGGTTTTAGTTTTGGCGACAGGCCTGACCGGTAAAGCCCAGACCCTGCTTCATCCAAAAATAAGCGGCCTGGGTTTTCATCCATTTGAAACAGAAAACAGGCCTTTGTTTGAGAATGCCCTGGACGCCAATGCACAGTGGGTAGTTGAACCAAACTTCATGTTGTCTGTTGAGACATACCTGAGGGGAACTCAGCTTTCATGGCGATTTATGCCCGGAGTATATGTGGATGCTGCTGCTGTACCTGCCCTGTTCTTTCATGCAGGCCTGAAATTAAGAGTTTTACAGATTTACCGTTCCTCATTTGACATTGCCCTCGGACCTACATACAATTTCCGCAAAGACTGGCACAAATATGATAATTATAATGAAGAAGGGGACTTCAACCTGAACGGCACCTGGGAAAATCAGTTTTATTTATTGGGCGAACTTGAATACAAATTCTTTTTATCAGACCATTTTGACATTACTTCCTCTGTCATATTTGGCCACCAGCGAGAAACCTTTACGTTCACCTTTGGCCTCAGATACTGGCTTTCAACAAAGATTAAACACCCGATTGACTGCAGTTCCTGCCCTTTTGACGATATTAGCACCAAACCCCGGCGCAGGTAATCATATTTTATTATTTTTGTGCTACAACCCTAATATAAATCAAATGTCTCTGACACGAATATTTGACATACTTGACCAATACGAACACAAATATCATCATATTGAAGATGCTTTGGTTTACAAAAACAAAGGCAACTGGATAAAATTCTCATCTGAAGATTATCGTAAATATTCAAGGTACTTTGCTATCGGTTTGCTGATGATGGGCTTCAAAAAAGGTGATAAGATAGCCACCATTTCCAGCAATATGCCCCACTGGAATATCCTGGATATGGGCATGGCTATGATAGGTGTCGTACACGTACCTATCTATCCAACCATTGGTAGCGAACAGCATGAATTCATACTCAATCACAGTGACAGTCGCATTGTTATTGTATCAGACAAATCATTGTACCGAAAGATAAAACCCATTGCTGAAAAAATCGCAAGACTGGAAAACATTTATACACTGAATGACATCGAAGGTGCTTCAAATTGGGTGGAAATCATTCACCTTGGCAGGGAAAACAGCCAGGATAAAAAAGATGAGCTGGAAAAAATCAAATCAGAAATACAGCCGGATGATTTATTTACCCTGATATATACATCCGGGACCACCGGTGACCCCAAGGGTGTGATGCTGTCACACAAAAACCTGCTTAGCAATGCTTTGGCCACATCAAAAATCCTTCCACTGAAAAACGGACATCGGGTACTGAGTTTTCTTCCCTTGTGTCATGTGTATGAACGTATGATGAACTACAATTTCCAGATTAAGGGAATCAGCATTTATTATGCAGAAGGGCTGGGAAATATTGTCAACAATCTGCAGGAAATAAAACCACATGGTTTCAATTCTGTGCCACGGCTGCTGGAAAAGTTTTATGATAAAATCATTGCCAAAGGAAAAGATCTGCCACGCATTCCCAAATCCCTGTTTTTTTGGGCAGTAAAACTTGGAGGTAAATATGATGCTGCTGATAACAACAACCTGTGGTATAAATTCAAACTAAAAATTGCCCGCTTACTGATTTTCCGTAAATGGCAGGCTGTTTTCGGAGGACAAATCAAATGTGTTGTATCCGGTGGATCATCACTGCAAACCAGACTGGCAAAACTGTTCTGGGCTGCTGGAATTTATGTGATTGAAGGATACGGCATGAGCGAGACCTCGCCTGTGATTGCTGTGAACCATTACCGGGGTAAAAATTGCCGCATTGGTACGGTTGGACCTGCACTGGAAGGCACACAAATGCAAATAAGCGATGAAGGCGAAATTCTGGCCCGCGGCCCGCACGTCATGCTGGGCTATTATAAGGATCCGGAAAGCACAAAGCAGGTTATTGACGAAAACGGATGGATGCATACCGGCGATGTCGGACAAATTATTGATGACAAATTCCTGCAGATTACTGATCGCAAAAAAGAAATTTTTAAAACTTCCGCCGGAAAATATATTGCACCACAGGTCATAGAAAACAAATTCAAAGCCTCACCACTGATAGAACAAATCATGGTCATCGGAGAAAATGAAAAATTTGCTTCTGCACTGGTATCCCCAAACTTTAATTACCTGCATCACTATGCCGGTAAACACAAACTCCACTACCGCGATAATACTGAACTCATCCGCAAAAAGGAAATCATAAGTCGTGTACAAAAGGAAATCAACGAAGTAAACAAAAGCCTGGGCGAACATGAGAAAATCAAACGTTTCCGTCTGGTATGCGAAGAGTGGTCACCGGATACAGGCGAGCTCTCTCCTACCTTAAAACTCAAACGGAAAGAAATAATGAAGAAGTATCACAAACTCATTATGGAGATATACGGATATCCATTTGAGGAAGATAAAGGCAGTGCCAATGTAAAAGCATTGCTTGATGCCAGGAAGATTTCCAACGGACTGGGAAAACTCATACCAATAACACGATTCAAAAACACGGATAAAGAAAACGATAACCAATAAAGACGAACTATATGAAAGCATTTAAAGCATACGACATCAGAGGAGTATATGGAGATCAGCTCAACGAAGATATTGCCTATAAAGTAGGATACTTTCTGCCCCGGGTACTGGAAGCCGATAAGGTTCTGGTGGGCAGGGATATGAGGCTCAGCTCAGAAAGCCTGTTTGAAGCACTGGCGCAGGGATTAATGGATGCAGGGGTAAATGTATTTGATGCAGGGCTCACCACAACCCCCATGGTATACTGGGGTACAGCCAGGTACAATTTTCCCGCTTCTGTGCAGATCACAGCATCTCACAATCCGGCCAATCATAATGGATTCAAGGTTTCCGGACCAAACGCTGCACCTGTGGGATATGACGACGGCCTGAAAGCCATTGAAGAGCTTATCCTCAGTGGTGAAGAGCCAGTACCGGTTGAAAAGCCCGGTTTTTACAGAGCCCTTGATTACCGCGATGCATATCTGGATTTTCTGAAAGAATACAAACCGGATATCAGCGGACTGAAAATTGTCATCGACGGCTCCAACGGCATTGGTGGGCCTTTTATCAAAGATTTGCTGAAAAAACGGCCAGTGTATATCTACGAAAGGCCAGATGGTACCTTCCCCAATCACGATCCCAACCCACTGAATCCCCAAAACCTGCACGACCTCAGGAAAAAAGTAAAACAGGAAAATGCTGATATCGGTATCATTTTCGATGGTGATGCCGACCGGGTAATGTTCCTGGATGAAAAGGGAAATTTTATCAGTCCTGATCTGATGATTGCATTTATGGGTGAATATTTCAGCGACAGACTTACACCGGGCACAAAAGTCATTCAGGATATCCGCACCTCCAAAGCTGTTGGTGAATACCTTGCAAAATACGAGGTTGATATGTATACCTGGCGGGTGGGCAGAGCATATGCTGCCAAAAAACTCAGGGAAATTGACGGACTGTACGGTGGCGAACTTGCCGGACACTATTATTTTAAGGATTTCTACTATTCAGACTCAGGCTTGCTGGCCTGCCTGATTGTTCTGAATGTGATGAAAAAACTTAAGGAACAGGGAATTACCTTATCTGAACGTATTTCTGAAATTACACCATATCACTCTTCCGGAGAAATCAATTTTACAATCAATCAGAAAAAAGAGGCCATGGAAGCTGTGAAAAATCACTATATGGAGCAGGAAAAACCAGTAAAATTCATGGATTTTGATGGCTACCGGATGAATTATGAAAACTGGTGGTTCAATATCAGACCTTCCAATACTGAACCATATCTGCGGCTGATAGCAGAAGCTTCCGATAAGTCAATGCTTGACAATAAAATCAGAGAGATCAAATCTATCATTGAACAATTTGATTAAAAATATCTACAACATAAAATCTAAATCCATGTGTTAAAACAGTATGCTTTATGATTTCTCAAATACCGTAGAGCAGGCAAATCACTGTAAAATTCAAACTAATTTTATAGCAGCGGGGGAAAATCGGGAATCTTTACTATCTTCGTCCTAATAAAGTCAATTTTAGGGAATGAAACTCATGAATCGTTTTACGTACATCCTGATCCTATTTGTGATATTTTTGCTCACCGGCTCTCTTCAGGCACAAAACCGTATGCCCTATCCTGTCATATTTGTCCACGGCCTGGCCGGTGGCGAAACAACCTTTGGAGGCACACTGGAATACCTGCGTGATGAACAAAACATGGGTCCAATCAATGTTTTTGACATGGTACTCAATGCCGACAACAACAGCGAAACAGCGCTGATGAGTGAAGATGTCAGGTGGGAAGATTTTGTATATGAGGGTGACAGCATTTACCTCGGTCGAAGGAATTACGATGTACCATTTGATGAGTACACCCACAGTTGGGAAGGACATAATCTGTTTGCCGTTAATTTCAAAGAAGAAAAGATCCTTGGTGCTTATGGAACCTTCAACGATCATTTTGACCAAAGCAATCAGGCTGCCATTTTTAAGCAGGGATTTGCACTGAGTAAGATGATAGCCGAAGTTCTTGAATACAGCGGCGCTGAAAAAGTCATTCTTGCAGGACACTCCATGGGCGGCCTTGCCATACGGGAATACCTGCAACGCACAGACGAGCAGGGCACACATATCAACTGGCAGGATCCGTGGTCACCCGACGGACACAAGGTTGCACGGGTTGTTACATTTGGCACACCACATCTGGGGTCCAATACCTCTCCCGACCCTACCAAATCAAACACCCCCTCTGCCACAGGCAATAGCGAAGCCAACAGAGACCTCCTCTGGGAATATGATTCATACAATTTTTGTGAAGACAGCGCCGTGTACAAAGGCATATACATGTTTGGCGGATACGAGCATTGCATAGAAAGTGAAAGCGGAATATTTGGCAACAGTACTTTTGACAATGTTGATATCAATTGCGATGGGGACCATAACGATTACATCACCGGCATCAATGAAAGTTATTACAGCTATCGCGACAACCCTGATATGCCGCTGCCCTTGAACATTCGATACACCTGGCTCACTTCCATCTGGGCAGACTGGGCCAGCTCACTCACCGGTGACGGGGCCGTTGATATTGAAAGACAATGGCTGCATGAAAACGGCCAGCCTGTACCCGATGGCCTGGCAGACACATGTCTGACGAATGTTTTCCACACATCAGAGGGTGGAGATTATGCAACATTCATGCGCGGACTTGACGAACCCGGGAAATTTTCCCTGGCATACTCCATATCTCCAGGTGACAGCATCAATGGTTATATCACCTACGGCCAGAACTACAACCCCGTGGACAGAGATATGTTTCTTATCCCCTCTGCTATGGAAGATGCAATAGATATCATTGTTGATAACCCGCAGAGCCAAATTGACAGCATATACATATTTGATGCTTCACAAAATGAAATCAGCGCACAGAATATTAATACCCCATATGACAGCCTGCATATTGAGTTCCCCGGTCTGAACACAGACTCAGTATATCTGTGCATAAAGGGTACTGCCACAAACAGTAATTGGCAAACACCCTATCAGCTTACAGTAAAACCTTCACTTATTACCGGATTAGCAAACACACAGAACAAAATTTTTGCGAGCCTTTATCCAAATCCTGCAAAAAATGTTCTAAACGTCATTATACCTGCTAACACAAAAACATACTTCAGAATTTTTACACCGGAAGGTCTGAACATCATGTCAGACATATTGCCCGATAAGGGTCAAATCTCACTGGACAAAATAAAGCGGGGCATGTATTTTATTACCCTCAGAACCGGCAATAAGCAGGAAACCCACAAACTAATAATAAGTGAGTAAAACTATACAAAATAATCATCATCACTGATGTTTTTAAGCCTGCCAGACTTATGTAAAGTACATTTCACCCCATGTCTTGTACCATTATCCTACTTTTGGCTCTTTTGCACTACACCACGATTAAAAAAATCAAGCCTGTTCCAGAAAAAAGCTAAACCAAAACAGCCGCCAGGTGTTTTTATATTATGGTTGAAAAAAATAAGCATAACAAACACAAGATGGCGATTGAGGCGATTTTCAACACACCTCACACAGGCATGCTGGTATGCGACCAAAACGGTTATATTGAAGCTATAAACAAGCATATGGCCAAAATCCTGGGCAAACCTGCCAACGAATTAAAAGGTGAAAGACTTTACAAAATTCTTGACAAAACCAATGCTGATTTACTTTCCGGCTACCTTCAGGCCAATTCAGATGATGTTCTTTTTATTCAACTCAAATCACAGGAGTCGCCCGAAAACGAACAAAAATTAAAAATTTCAGCTTCCGGGGAAGGAGAAAACCGGCTGTTTTCAGGCATTGCATCGCCCCTGCCCACATCACAAGAGCAGCAGCAGAAATACCAGGCTGAACTTGATGAACTCCGCTCCCAGTTTTTATCCATTGCTTCACATGAATTAAAACTCCCACTGGCCGGATTGCTGTCTTCCCTGAACCTCATTGAAAGATATTTACATTCTGCCGGTGAGGAATGGAATCGTTTTTCTTATAAAGACAAAGTGGAAAAGCACTTGATAACATTTAAAACAAGCATAAGAAACCTGCAAAATATCATCAATGAGTTTTTGTCAATCAACAATATTGAGCAGGGAAAAATTCAGCCCAGATATGAAAGCTTCAACCTGCGCCGGTTTTTACATAAGCATCAAAAGTACATCCTTGAAACTCTGAATCCTAAACAAGAACTGATTTATCAATGTGACACTTGTGATTCAGAAATCATCACGGATAAGTATTTTCTGCACAGCATTATCAGCAATCTGATATTCAATGCCATCAAATACAGTCCTGAAAACAGCCGGATAAGCCTTATTGCAAAGATTGACGGACAGATGCTGAATCTACAGGTGAAAGATGAGGGAATTGGAGTACCCAAATCAGAACAAGACAAAATATTCGGGCATTTTTACAGGGCAAAAAATGTGATAAACTATGAAGGCACGGGATTGGGGCTCACCATCACAAAAAAATACATCGATATGCTAGGAGGCAAGATATCACTAAAAAGCAATACCAATCAGGGCAGTACATTTATTATTTTATTACCTTTAAAATCATGAGAACGAAGATACTGATTATTGAGGATGACAAAATTCTCAGAGAAAACATAGCCGAACTGCTGTCTCTCTCGGGATATGACACAACTACTGCAGAAGGCGGCAGGCAAGGGATACAAAAGGCAAAATCAGAACAACCTGATTTAATTGTCTGTGATATTATGATGCCGGATACAGATGGTTTTAGTGTATTGTATGCACTGCAAAATCAGGGCATATCTAACACAATGCCATTCATTTTCCTCACAGCCAAAACCGACAATGAAGCTTACCGTCAGGGGATGAATCTTGGTGCTGATGACTTTTTGCACAAACCATTTGATGATATAGAATTACTCAATGCCATAGAAGTAAGACTTAACAAACATCAGACCCGGGCAGATTCCACAGCCCCAACAGGCAAAGAGCAAATTGAGAATGCAAAGCCATCTGCAAATAACCAGAACTCTTCCCTTGCTGATGTTATGGAGGACCTGCTTAGCGAGGCATTTAGTATTAAGCTGGATGCCGGGGATAATCTATACTACCAGGATGACAAACCCAGTTTCGTATATTTTATTGAATGGGGAAGCATCAAAACATACAAAATGAACAGAGATGGCAAGGCTTATATCACAGAAGTTTATTATGAACACGAATTGATGGGCTACAAGCCAGTCATAGAGAACAGAAGCTATAAACAATTTGCCGAAGCCTCAGTAGAATCAAGTGTCAGAAAAATCCCGGCCGGCAGATTTAAGAAAGCTATTTTTAATGAACCGGGACTGGCAGAGTATTTCATCAGACACATGTCAAAACGGTTGAGTGAAAAAGAAGCAGAACTGATGAGTGTTGCCTACAACTCAGTTGCCCGAAGAATTGGGGATAAGCTTTTGAAGGTAAGTAAAAAACATCCGGAAAACCTCATTGACATCTCACGTTCCGAGCTCGCAGAGATGGTTGGAACAACTCCCGAGACCATGGCGCGTACAATTTCTCAATTTGATAATGACGGTCTGATTGATACTGAAGGCAGAAGCATTAGCATCCCTGATCGAAAAAAATTCAAAAAAGCTCTGGAACGACTCTGAAAACAGGATGCGCTAAGTAGTGTTTGTCCATAATGCCCAATATCTTCGTTGTTGCTCTGATTTTTAAATCCTCGAATCCGCCATTTGGCAGATACTGTGGTTTAAAATTCTCACACGCTCCGGATAAATGCGGGACAGGCTTTGATCCTGAACATTATGAATCAAACACTTGACTGTATTGACATACACTGCGTAATTCAGGGAGCTATTGCAACCATTATTTGAGCTTAATCATATTTTGAGGAAAAATTTTTGATTAAAATCAATTTTTCTGTTGATGCGGCTCATTGTAAATACCTTTCCTATGAAGGATATTTGTAGTGAACCAAAAAAATAGAAGCTATGATTAAGAAAATTTCAATTTTTATCGTAATGACTTTAGCAGTTTTTGCATTGGGCTGTAATAATGCCTCAGAGGAAGACAAATCCAAAGATGCAAAAAAAGAAATGGAAGATGTTAAGGAAGAAACCAAAGAAGCTGTAGATGAAGGCCAAGAACTGCTGAAACAGGAACAGAAAGAAGCCATCACATCCTTAGAGAAAGAAAGAGACAAACTCAGGGTCAGGTTGGATGAATTACAGACTAAGCTTGGAGAGCAAAGTGCCGGCGTACAAAACAAAACGGAGTTGGTGATTGAAGATTTGCAAAATCAGGAAACAGAGCTGGACAAAGAACTGGAAGAACTGAAAAAAGCCAGCAATGAAGAATTCGATGAATCCAGAGAAGATATAAACACACGCATTGAGAAACTGACCAATGATATTGAAGAAACCTGGAATTCCATTGAAAAATAAAAAACAATTTTGTTATGAAGATTAGTTTAAGACATATCATAGGATTCCGACTTTCAACGAAAGACCGGGTAAAAGGGAAAGTACTGGATTTTTTCTTCGACGATGAGCGCTGGGTTGTAAGATATTTGGAGGCCGATCAGGGCAAAATATTACCCAACAAAAAAGTTCTCATTCCCAGAGCTTTGCTTGCTCAACCCGACTGGGATAAAAAGGAGTTTCATGTAAGTCTGACACGGAAGGATTTTGACAAATGTCCGGCTATCGAAGAAAACAAACCCGTTTCGCGAGAATACGAATCCCGATTGCTTTCTCATCTGCAAATGAAAGATTATTGGACTGTTGCTCCGCCGGCTCCTACCGGCATGACCTATCCGGTAAGACCAATAGAACCTCCGGCAGCTCAGATCAAGGAAGAAGACATTGATACAAACCTCCGGAGTTTCAACGAAATATTGGGATACAAGGTGCTGGCAACAAATGGTAAATATGGAGATTTGACAGATCTCATTGTGGATGATCATGACTGGCAAATACTCTATATGGTAATTGCTGATGGTGGTAATAACCACGAAATCATATTCCCAATCAGTTCGGTCAAAGAAATCTCTTATAAAGATCAAACAGTTTCACTGGATACAAAAATAAGATATCTGGAAAATGCTCCGGAATTCATTCCTGCTGAACCGGTTAATGAAGAATATGAAAAAAAAGTATATGATTATTACGGCAGGGTGATCGATAAAACAAAAAAAGACAAATAAGCCATGCATAATACATCAGTATTCATTTTAAATCAAACGGAAATAATAATTATGCAAAAAGAGAAATATAAAATACAGGCAAAAAAGACCATTGACGAAATTTTCAATCAGATTGAAGAGCTTGAGCGAAAACAGAAAAATGTCTCGGACAAAACAAGAGCCAAATACGAAAGGCAAATAGCTGAGCTGAAATCAAAAACAGCTGATCTGAAAGAAAATTACAAAAAAATGGAGACAGAAAGAGATGAAAAATGGCACAAAGCCAAACGAAAGTTTTCTGAAAGTGCCGAATATATCAAAGAAGGATTGAACAAATTATCTGAAATATAGATAAAATCACGCTTGCAAAGGGCTTCATATCCGAAAAATCGTGGAGGCAGACAAACCCTTCCTGCTATGCAAAGCCCTTTGCAGCCAGAGTGATTTTTAAAACAATTCATCTCGAATGGCATAGTAATAAGTCAAACACATCAAAAACATCTTAATTATGAAAACAAAAACGTTATTGATTGTACTGTTCACACTCATAAGTATGACAGCCTTTGCGCAGGAAGAACTTCCCGATCAGGAGATTGAGGATGTCATAGAAAACCAGATCAACTACGACCATGCAATCAATACCAATAACCTGAACATCAATTCTGTTGATGGAATAGTTGAATTAAGCGGCTGGGTTACTAACATCAAAGCCAAAGAAAGGGCAGCTGATATTGCCGCTCTGGTGAAAGGTGTAAGGTCTGTATCCAACAGGATTGAGGTCAAAACCCGGGAAGATATCAGTGATAAAGATATCAAAACCGATATCATGGCATCACTGCTAAGTAATCCGGCTACTGAATCATACAAGGTAGATCTTGATGTCAGCAACGGAATTGTTGAACTTACCGGCACAGTGGACTCCTATCGTGAAAAACAGTTGTGTGAAAATGTCGCAAAATCCGTTGATGGAGTAAAAAAACTCGAAAATAATATTGATATTGAATATGATGTAGTCCGTAGAGATACAGAAATCAAATATGAGATTGAACAAGCACTGAAATGGAGTACATTGGTGGATGACGCATTGATAGAGGTTGAAGTAAACGACGGAATTGTTGAGCTTAGCGGTTCAGTGGCCAGTCTTTCAGAAAAAAACCAGGCCAATTTCCTTGCTTTGACAACAGGAGTTAAAGAAGTAAAAACAGAAGACCTCGATGTGGAATGGTGGCTTCCCACCAATAAGCTTGTCAGAGATAAAGATTTGTTTGCTTCTGATGAAGAGTCTGCAAAAGCAATTTTTGATGCGATTTCAATTGATCCCCGTATTTATGCTACAGATATTGAAGTTGAAGTTGGAGAAGGCATTGCCACCTTGCGGGGTACAGTAGAAAATATGCAGGCAAAACAAGCGGCTGAAAATATTGCAAGGAATACCATGGGAGTAAAATCTGTCAACAACCGGATTAAAGTATACACAGAATTTCCACCCAAAGATGATGAAATCAGGGAAAATGTACTGCAGGCTCTTGCCAGAAACAGCATCACTGAATCTTATCAGATTGTGGTTGATGTCAATGCCGGCATTGTAACGCTCACCGGTGTTGTAGATAGTCATCTTGAAAAACTGGAAGCTGAGAATACTGCCGGAAAAATAAAGGGCGTAACTCAGGTAAACAACAACCTGCATGTAGAAAAACCATATTCATATTACTTTTGGGATGAACTCCCGTTTTATGATTGGTATTTTGTACCGGATATCTCTTCAAGGATAATCTCCATCAGCACCATTGACGATGAAGAAATCAAACGCAATGTACAAAACGAATTATTGTGGAGTCCTTTTATCGATCAGGAAAACATCAATGTAAGTGTCAACAATGGAAAAGTCACCCTCACAGGTACTGTGCCAACGCATCGCGCATACAACAAAGCAACACAGAATGCTTACGAAGGTGGCGCCTGGCATGTAGAGAATAATATTCTTGTAAAATAACTTATCACCGGTTGCCATGCTTTATCTGGCATGGCCTCCGGCATTGTTAAATTAAAATACGATCAATTATGTTTTATCCAATCATCATATCATTTGTATTTGCAATCCTGTTTGCCATTTTACTGCCTTCACTATTCAGACGGAACGGCCCGGGCCCACTCAGGGGAATGGTATTCTATTTTCTTATAATTTTCCTGTTTACCTGGGCAATCGGTTCATGGGTGACACCCATAGGTCCTGTGGCTTTTCACACATCCTGGCTGGCATACCTGGCCATTGCATTTCTTATTATGATATTGATCGCCGCCCTTGTACCTCCCAATCCACCGGAGAAAAGTGAGATGTACAAAACAGCAAGAAGGGCTGAAGACAGAAGAATTGCAAACCGGATTGTCAATGCAAGCTTTGGTATCTTTTTCTGGTTGCTGATCATAATATTAATCGCAATGGGCATTGCCGGAATCATTATGCTTTAAACCAATAAACAAAAGCAGACTGAATCAATTTAGAAACGCAAACACATATATATTTATGAGAACAAATGATAGCAACGAATTATTCAATCAATCAGATTTTGAAAGACTTGCAAAGGTGCATGAACCTCACTGTCTGTCAATATTTATCCCAACTTTCAGAGCGGGACAGGAAGTAAAGCAGGAACATGCAAGTAAAACACTGAAAAATGTGTTGAAAGATGTCAGGCAGGATCTCGCTGACAGGAATTTTTCAGAGAACGAAACAGAAGCTTTTTTACGCCCTGTCGTAAAGCTGGTCGATGACAAAGAATTCTGGACACTCCAATCTGATGGGCTGGCATTGTTCCTCACAGACAAAGGCATGGAAATGTTCAAAATACCCATACATTTTGAAGCGTATCATTATCTGGCAGATCACCACTTTCTCAAACCGCTCATACCAATGCTCAACAAGGACAATACCTTCTATTTGCTGGCTCTGAGCATTGAAAACCTCAAACTGTATGAATGTACACCACATACCATCGCTGAGATTGACACCAGTGATTTCCCTCAACAACTGGAAGATGTGGTGGGTTATGACAAGGTACCGGACCATCTTAACCTGCGTTCAGGGCAGGATGACCAGGGAAGAGCCATATACCATGGTCACGGCAGCGCAAAAGACAGCAGACCGGAGGAAATCAAAAAATTTGTCAGAGAAGTGGATAAGCAAATCTGCACCATTATAGGTGATCAGTCGGTGCCGCTGATACTGGCTACAGATGAACAACTCCATGGCGTTTTCCGGCAGGTAAGCAAATACAAAAGCCTTGCAGATACATTTATTCCGGGAAATCCCGAACACGACGATGTGGTTGAACTGCATCAGATAGCTTATGAAAAGTTACAGGACAAATTCGGGAAAAAGAAAAAAGAAAAAATCAATGCATTCCTTAATGTATCTGCAACAGGCAAAGCCATTACAGATATTGCAAATATAGTTCCCGCCTCTGTTCACGGACAGATAGACAGCTTATTCATCCGCAGAGACAAAGATGCATTCGGATTGTATGACAAAGCAAACAATACAGTCATCATTGACGAGGAAAAAATGCCACAAAATGCATCTCTTTATAATCTGGCAGCCATCAACACCATACTCAATAGCGGTAATGTGTACGTAATGGATGCCGAAGAAATGCCGTTAAAAAACACCAATGCCAATGCATTGCTAAGGTATTAGGCATATGATCAATCAAATTGTTAAATTCTAAACTATATCAATTATGGAAAATAAAGATAAAATAAAAAGAGAAGTAAAAAGAAAAATCGAAGACGTTAGAAACAAAGCCAAAATGGCGCAAGAAAAACTTGAAAAAGAAGAAAATCCGTCCGACGAACTCAAAAAAGCCGTTAACGAAATGGATGATGCCAGAAAAAAACTGGATAATATCTATGAAGGCATCAAGGAAGAGACCGATGTCAAGTGGGATGAAATTGAAAAAAACATCTTTAAGGATATCAACACTTTCAATGATGCATTCAATAAAGCCGGAAAAATGTTCACCGGCAGGTAAAGGTAACAAAATTCAAAAACATCAGATCCCGGCATCAGAAATGATCCGGGATTTTTTCTATACCCTTAAATCCGCAACAAAAATTTAATAAAAATCGGGAAGCCAAGTAAAAATAATGCTTACAAGGCTTGCCCGATTAAACATTTTTCACTTATTTAGGTGAAAAACATCGTTGCGGATGAAAATTACATATTCTAATTCGAAAATCAAATCTTTTGGCGGAATAAATTTCGCAGATCCCGGGC
>JBKGYK010000051.1:0-23981 GCA_046546095.1 Bacteroidales bacterium | reverse complement strand
TTAACTTTGCACAATTATGAGTAGAATTCTGGCAATAGATTATGGTTTTAAGCGAACAGGTATAGCCGTTACTGATCCCGGTCAGATGATAGCCGGTGGCTTGCAGACAGTTCACACCAAAGATCTGTTTCCTTTCCTGAAAGATTATCTTGCAAAGGAAGATGTCGGTTGCATCGTTTTTGGTATGCCAAGCAGAGATGATGGTTCTGATTCTGAACCGGTACCTCATATAAAAGGAGCTATGAAGAAATGCAGGAAACTTTTTCCGGATTTGCTTGTTGACAGTCATGATGAAAGTTATACCTCCATTATGGCATTTCAGTCCATGATAGAGGGAGGTGTGAAAATGAAAAAGCGGAGAGACAAGGCATTGGTGGATAAGATCAGTGCTACATTGATATTACAATCTTATATGAAAGAAAAAAAATAATTAAGACCTGAACATGATATATCCTCTTGTTTTATATGGACACCCGGTCCTCAGAAAAAAAGCTGTGGAAATTGATCCTGCAGATTTTGAAACAGAACCACTGATCTCTGACATGTTTGATACCATGTACAAAGCCAATGGAGTAGGGCTTGCTGCACCACAAATCGGAAAATCCATCCGTTTGTATGTAATTGATGCAAATCCCATGGGTGAAGAATTTCCGGAGTTGAAAAATTTTAAACGTGTATTCATTAATCCTCAGATTATTGACCACAGTGAAACCGACATAGCTTTTGAGGAGGGATGTTTGAGTATTCCAGGAATTCATGAAGAGGTTAAACGCTATGAAACACTTACAATGCGATATCTCGATGAAAATCTGGATGAAAAAACTGAAACATTCGCCGGACTTCAGGCTATTATTATTCAGCACGAATACGACCATTTGAATGGAATACTATTTACCGATAAAATTTCACCTCTTAAGAAACGGCTTTTGAGGCCTAAGTTAGCTGCAATTGCCAAAGGAAAAGTTCCAACTGAATATAAAACGCTGAAATTATGATGAGAATTAAGCTGAGTTTTCTCTTGTTAATGGTGATCAGTTTTTCTGCTTGTATAAACAAGAGCAATGAAAGTGGTGATGCACAAAAAAATATTGATAAATCAGAACAGGATACGTCTGATCAGACACCTGACCGGATGGCATTGCAGGACAGTATAACGCAAATGGAAAAAGACCTGCACAGTACATTAGAGCTTGATGAGGCTAAAGCAAATCAAATGCTTGTAGAGTACCTCAATTATGTCAATTATTTTGAACATGACAGCCTTGCTCCGGAATATTTATTCAGAGCTGCTGAAATCGCAATGAATACGGACAGGCCATCTGATGCAGTGGCTTATCTTAACCGGATTGATAAAAATTATCCTGAATTTGATAAAAAGCCTCAGGTGATTTACCTGCTTGGCTATATATATGATAGCATGCTGAACAAAAAAGAAGCTGCAGAAAAGCATTATAAAGAGTTTCTGAAAAAATATCCTGAACACAGACGTAGCGAAGAAGTTAAGCTGCAACTGAAATACCTCAATAAAAGCGATCTCGAAATGGTTCGGGAATTTGAAAAAAACAATGCCGGTTAAAATAAAAGTTGTATATTAGGTTGTGCAACTGACAGATCAAATCAGATCAATGCCTTTGCTTCGGCTTCTTCTGCCTTTCGTCGCAGGGATTGTGCTGGTGCTGAAGTTTTCCCTAAGCGTGGCATATTATTACCCGGTGGGTATTGGCATATTCCTGCTCATGGTACTTTTTGTGGAAAAATATTTCCTGAAGTATTCCATGCGTTGGACTCTTTCTGTCCTTGTGTTTGCATTTTTTGTTTCTGCCGGAGCCTTTTTAACAGACCACAAAATGCAGAAGGTGAGGCCAATCAGCCTGCCGGATGAAGCACTGCTGATGGCTGAAGTAATCAGTGACCCCAAAGAAACAGAGAATGCCATGGCAGCAGATATTCTGGTGAACGCATACAAGCACAATGATGAATGGTTTGCAAGCCAGGGTAAGGCGAAAATATATTTTCAGAAAGATAGTCTGTCCGAAAAGCTTATTCCCGGTAGCCTGATTGGCTTCAAGCCTGAATTTGATAGTATTTCAAATTCAGGTAACCCGGGAGAATTTGATTATTCACGCTATATGGCTTACCATATGATAGCATCTTCTGCTTATTTGAAATCCGGTAGCTGGCAGATCATAGACAGAAATGCTGCAGACGGCATCAGACAGAAAATGTTGCAATGGAGAAATAAACTGCTGGATGTGTATCGAAAAGCCGGACTTAAAAATGATGAGTTTGCCGTGGCCGCCGCACTCAGCCTGGGATATAAGGATAAATTGCAGGATGAAATCAGGCATGCGTATTCTGCCTCAGGCGCTATGCATGTGCTGGCTGTGAGCGGACTGCATGTGGGTATCATTTTTGTTGTGCTGCAGTTTCTTTTATCGCCGATGAAAAAGACAGCAAGACTTTCCTACTTACGGGTTTTTCTGATTGTAGGAGCCATCTGGTTCTATGCCATGCTTACAGGATTGTCCCCTTCAGTTACACGGGCTGCTGTTATGTTTAGCTTTATAAGTTTTGGGAGCTTGTTTAAACAGCATGTAAATATATACAACATACTCGCTGCATCAGCATTAGTAACCCTTGTATTTAATCCTTTTGTGATTGCCCAACTGGGGTTTTGGCTGTCATATCTTGCGGTGCTAAGCATTGTGACATTCTTTAAACCAATCTACTCGCTGATATCCTGCAAGTATATTATCACTGACAAATTGTGGGCTCTGGTAGCTGTGTCTGTTGCTGCACAGATTGGTACTGCACCGCTGACCATTTTGTTTTTTAAACAATTTTCCAATTATTTCATTCTCACCAACATTGCGGTTATTCCAATTGTTACCGTGATTGTTTATCTGGCAATATTTGTGTTTGTTGTTTCAGCAATGATTCCGGCCATGGCAGTGTATGCTGGTAAAGCCCTGGCTTTCTTTGTGAGCCTGCTCAATGAATCTGTCTTTTTTATTGAAAAAATACCCGGTGCTGTTGCTGAAAACCTTTATATCACTCCTTTTCAGATGGTTTTGCTTTATGTTTTTATCATTACTGTTGCCATCTGGTTTCTTGGGAACAAAAGGAGATTTGTTTTGCCTGCATTGCTCAGCCTGATTGTATTTATCTCTGCCGGGATTGTAAGAGACTATAAAAACACAAAAAATAAAACACTTCTGGTGTATAATATGCGAAACCAAACTGCAATCAACTGTATTGTTGGAAAAGACAATGTGATGTTTACCGATTTTGCCTATATGGAAAAAGAGGATGTATCCGATAGAATGTCAGATTACTGGTTGACCGAAGGTGTTGAAAAAGAAAAATACGTCAATCTTGAAAATACTGGCGGCCAGTATATTTTGTCCAATGTTATGACGATAGATAACCCTCATATCTTTTTGAAAGATTTGTATCTGGGTCTTGATTCGGTCAGGTGTTTGATTATCAGGGATGACCGCTTTGAGAATAAAATTGCAGGAGAGAAGCTTGAGCTCGACTATATTATATTGTCAGAAGGGGCTCATATTTCAGCCGAAAGGATTGCAGCACTTTTTTCATTTCAAAAAGTCATTATTGACTCTTCTGTACCTTGGTATAAAAGAGAAGAACTGATTGAAGGGCTGAAAAAACATAATATCAAATATTATGACCTTGTAAAAGATGGTGCTTTTATTGTAAATTTGCAGTCCTGATTTTATTAATTTTGACACGTTATTGATCATATACATATGAAAATTGTTATTTCCGGAGCAGGAGAAGTAGGAAAATATCTGGCCAGAATGTTGACCAGAGAAAATCATGATACAATTGTTATCGACCCGGACAAAGAACATCTTAAAGAAGTGGAGGATAAGTATGATTTGCTGACAACACTTGGTTCAGGTTCTTCATTTAAAACCCTGGAACAAGCCAATGTCAAAAATGCAGATTTATTTATTTCGGTAACCCACTCTGAAGAGATCAACCTGCTGTCGGCAATTATTGCTAAACGATTGGGCGTTAAGAAAACCATCGCAAGGATTGATAATATCGAATATATCCATCCAATGCGTAAACTGCATTTCATCAATATGGGCATTGACAGAATGATTTATCCGGAAAAAATTGCTGCCAAGGAAATCGTTACCCTGATACGTGAAACCGGTACTACCCAGGTATTTGAGTTTTCAGGAGGCAAGCTCAACCTCTTTGTAATCAATTTGGAAGATGATGCACCAATAATCGATAAAACCCTCAGAGAAGCAACCATAATCAGCAATTCAATTGATTATCGGGCGGTTGCCATCGTGAGGGAGGGAAAAACCATCATTCCTTCAGGGCATGACGTTTTAAAGAAAGGTGATCAGGTTTATGTCGTTACGAATCCCGAAGGGGTCAAGAGCCTGATGAAATACTCCGGAAAAGAAAAAGAAAAGTTTGAAGATGTCATGATTCTCGGTGGTAGCCGTATCGGACAGAAAGTTGCACGTGAACTTGCGCCATCCTGTAAAATAAAACTCATTGAAATAAACGAAGAAAAGGCTTTATCCCTTGCTGATCAGTTAGACAGATGTCTGGTTTTGCATGGAGACGGGCGGAATATGGAATTGCTTGAAGAAGAGGGCATTGAAAATATGGATGTTTTTGTTGCTGTGACCGGAGATTCGGAAACAAATATCCTTGCCTGCATGCTTGCAAAGAAACTTGGGGTAAAGAAAACAATTGCTGAAATCGAAAATTTCGACTACTTCGATTTTGCTCAGAAAATGGGCATTGATTCCATCGTCAATAAGAAACTGAGTGCAGCATCTCATATTTATACCTTTACCATGAATGCCCAGGTGTCTTCTGTTATTTGCCTGACAGGTACTGATGCTGAAATGCTGGAGTTTGTAGTTACCGAGAATGCAAAAATTACAAAATCTGACCTCAGAAAACTGGATTTCCCGTCTGATGCGATAGTAGGAGGGGTCGTCAGGGGAAAGAAAAGCTTTATTGCTAAGGGGGATACCCACATTCAAACCGGAGATAAAGTTGTGGTCTTTTCTCTGCCCGGGGGGATCAAGAAAGTTGAGAGTTTATTTACCTGATTACGGTTTACAGTGTTTCGATAACTTGCTCCAGAACCATGGAGCGAGATCCCTTTATCATGATATGATAGCCTGATAAATCAGATTGCTGTAAAGCAGATTTCAAGGCTGGGGTCGTTGGATAAAAATCAAATGGATATTTCTTTCGGTGTTTGTAAAATTCCGGACCTGACAGAAATACTTTGTCAATTTCCAGTTTGCTTGCCACCTCTAAAATTATATTATGGAGTTCGTCTGAGGTTTCACCCAATTCTTTCATGTCTCCCAGAATCAAAGCCTGTTTCTCAAAGGGATCGACAAAATCTTTTATTGCCAGAAGCATGCTGCTGGGATTGGCATTGTACATATCCAGAAACAGGGTGTTCCTTTTTGTTTTTCTTATTTCTGAGCGCCGGTTGGAGGGTATGTACCCTGCCAGGGCAGTATCGGTTTTTTCTGCAGGTACGCCCATATATGATGCTACGCATACGGCAGCAAGCAGGTTCTCACCATTGTATGTGCCACGCAGTCTGGAAATAAAATGTCCTGATTTTTTGTCGCATTTCCAGTGCAATCCGGCAAATCCATCTTCCCTGATTAAATTGGCTTTACACCATGCTTTCTCTTTAAATGCATAACTGATGGTTTTCTGATCTTCAATCATGCTGAGTAAATGCTGGTTGTCCTTGTTTATAAAGCAAACTCCCCTGTGCCGCAGATATTTGTACAACTCGGATTTTGCTTTTTTTACTCCTTCAAATGATCCAAAACCTTCAAGATGTGCCTGACCTACATTGGTGATCAGGCCATAATCAGGATCAGCTATTTCACACAAACGGGCGATCTCACCTATGTGATTTGCTCCCATTTCAATAATGGCATATTCTGTTTCCTCGGTAATCCGGAGTAGGGTGAGAGGTACGCCAATGTGATTATTAAGGTTACCAATGGTTGACAAAGTATTGTAATGAGATGATAATGATGCATGAATGAGTTCTTTGGTTGTGGTTTTTCCATTACTGCCGGTGATGGCTATAAGTTTGGCTTTCATTTGTTTTCTGTGAAAGCCGGCCATTTCCTGCAGTGTGGTTAGCACATCATCAGTAAGAATCATTTTATCTGAATCCTGGAAATCAGGATTATCTATAACTGCATATTTTGCACCCTTATCCAGGGCCTGTCGTGCAAATTTGTTGCCATCAAAATTGTCACCACGCAAGGCAAAAAACATGCTGCCATTAATAATACTTCTGCTGTCAGTGCTGATCCCGCTACACTCTTTTAGCTTTTCATATAGTGCCTTCATACCTTGTTCCTGTATAGTTGCTTAATAAAAAAAACCCATGCAAGGCATGGGTTAGAATTATATTTGCTTGTGTTATTATTCAGGTAATGTTGGCGATCCAACCCTGGTCATTGCGCAACGGAAGCCGAGATCAGCTCTGGCTTTCTTTTCATCCAGATACCGTCTTGCTCCGGGTGTCATCCAGTATGCACGATCTTTCCAGGATCCTCCTTTAAACACGCGTGAGCGGTTGGTAACCAAAGAGGTCATGCCGGTACCTTTGTTTTGTTTGGGATTCAGCGGATCGTATTCTCCTTCTCCCCATTCAGTGCCGGCCCAGTCACCATCTTCGTACATTTCTCCGGTGGTTTCCAGTTGTCTGACAGAGTCTTCTGTATAATCAACCATTTCTGAATAGCGTTCGTCTTTGTTCCACCAGTCCTCACTGGCTGACGGGATAAGTGAATTCAGATCACCGTCAAGATAGTTTCTGTTATCGGCCCTGGTGTAATTATCCCTGCTATAGCAATGTTCTTCGTCCACTGGTTTTTCAAGAATTTTACCGGTAACGTCAAAATAATCTTCAGCTTCCGGGGTAAGCTCTATCATGCCATCATTGGGGTCACGTGTAATCTCTTTTTCTGTATATACATTACCGCGGAAGGGACGGAATTCTTCCATATCACTGTAAGTCATATCGCGATATACATCCATAACCCATTCGTTAACATTTCCTGCCATACAGTAGAGGCCAAAGTCATTGGGCCAGTAACTTCTGACCGGTGCTGTGATATCTGCTTTGTCATTCAGGGCTCCTGCAACACCCATATAGTCACCGCGACCTCTGACAATGTTGCCCATGATCTTTCCACGGTCTTCACCACGTTCATCGTTACGTATGTAGTGGCCGTTCCACGGATACAGACGACGTTCATAAATTCTTTCTTTATAGTGATTGCCAATATAGGCCAGAGCGGCATATTCCCATTCGGCTTCTGTCGGCAGTCGGTAGCGGGGTAAAAATATACCATCTTCTATCTGTACCCAACGTCTGTCATCTGCAAAAGCTCCCTGAGCTCTGCCACCACCTCTGGCGCCACCGGCGGCACCACCACCACGACGTCCTTCTTTCATTGTAGAAGGGTCTTTGTATAGCTTTTCAACTTTGCCATCGGGACCTCTTCCTGTTTCATCAATATGAAGATCAAGATTGTCGGCATAAGTAAGGTATGCATCAACATTGAAATGTTTTGACTGATCCTGGGGAGCCGCATAGGGATCAAGAATTCCTTCCCTGATGAGGATAAACTCATTGACTCTGTCTGTTCTCCATGATGAATAGTCGCGGGCTTGTCTCCAGTTGACACCTACCACCGGATATTGTTCGTATGCCGGATGGCGAAGATACAGGTCAACCATAGGCTCATTATAAGCAAGCCGTTCACGCCATACCAATGTGTCGGGCAACGCCTGACGATAAATGTATCTGAAATCAGTTGCATATACATGTCTCAGCCAGTAGAGGTATTCCCGGTAATCCAGATTACTGATTTCCGTTTCATCCATATAAAAGGATGAAACACTTACCCTGCGCGGGGTATTGTTCCACTCGAACATGACATCCTGTTCGGTGCGTCCCATGGAAAATGTTCCACCTTCAATAAACACAAGGCCGGGGCCTGTCTCTTGTTCATATCCGGGGTGATTCTGAAAACCACCAAATCGGGGATCGTTGTAATGCCACCCTGTGGTGTTTGATGCATCTTTCTGGCAGGAAGTCAGTACCAGGGCACCAAAAATCAACAGTAATGAGAGACGGATAATATGTTTCATGATGCTTTAATTTATTTACACTACAATATTATTAACTAAAATGAAGGACAACTTATTGTTCTGAACTTTGATCTTGGCGGACGACAATCGAATGTAAAGCCAAATGTCACTTCGTGAGCACCAAGCGTGGAGTTCCTGAGTTTGGATACAGTGAGATCATAACTGTATCCGAATTTTATGTTGTCCTGACGGAAACCTATTAACATGATGAATGAGTCGTAATGGAAATTGAAATTCTGTCGCAGCCAGAATCCGGCAACAACAGATTTGCGATTAAGATATATACCCCAGTTGAACTGCTGGAAATCGCCCTGCTGGTGGAACAAAAGCTGTGGGGCCACGGATAATTCTCCCCGACGGTAATTTCTTGCATTGATGGGTATGTCAGTTCCAAAGTGAACAGTATATTTGCGTGGAAGCACTGCATCACTCCCTCTGAGGAATGATTCAGAGGGTTCAGTAATATGGTGTGCAGCAAAGCCAAAAAACGTCTTGTCGCTGAATCCGATTAAGCCGGCAGAAAAATCAAAATAATTTTTTGTGTCATCTACAATGCCTGGATCTTCTTTGGTGGCATAGATAGGACCATACAAGGGATGGATCATATCCGGAAAAATGAAATCCCATTGTATGCTTTTCATAACATAGCCGGCCTGAAATCCACCACTGATGGCAAAACGCCTGGTTACCGGCAGAGTATAGGAGTACATCCCTGCCAGTGTTGTGGCCGTAATGGTGCCATCGCCCTGAACATCATTCATAAGCAATAAGCCCGCCCCGCCTTGTATGGCATTCACATGCTGATCATAAGACAGACTGTAAGTGACATAAGTCTGACCCAGTGCTGGCCATTGATTACGATAACTTAAATTCACGCGCGGGCACTGATCTGAACCTGCAAAGGCCGGATTAAGGTAAAGCGGATTTGCATAAAACTGCGAGAAATGTGCGTCTTGTGCATTCACTTTGCCATAAAGGCCGATCATACAGATCGTTAAGATGAATAGAATACGTTTAACCATGTTGTTGCTATTGTTCCACAATGTGCAATTATACAAATAATTTAACTCAAAATAAAATCTTATCAACAATAATACAACATTTTTAGCGTTTTGAAAAATAAATGCTCAATAATTCTAATTTTGCATCTGATTTTTAATAGCCCTAAAAACATTTTTGCGGCCAAAAAAACAAAACAATGAGAAAAACAACCTTGCTTATCTTAATCATGCTCGCTTATTTTAGCCTGAATGCACAAAGTTATAAGTTTTCTTATAATTTCAAATGGTTGGGTACTGAAAAGATTCAGATTGACTCGGCAAGTTTTGTTGAACGCATGGCTTTTGAAGGTGCTGTATATGATGAAAATATCTTGCCAGTACTCTCAGAACGCCTCGAAGGCAGAGATCAGAAGATTGATGACTTCGAATGGGAAACACGGGAAACAGCTCCCTTAACCAATGAGGAAGTTGCCTTGATAAAGGATAATAATATTGAACTCAATGAAAATTTTGATGTCAGATTTATTAGCAGTACAAGCAGAAAAAAAACACATAACTTTATTAATCTCTTGCCTCTTCGTTTGAATCCCCAGTCAGGCAAACCTGAAAAATTGCTTTCCTTCACCATTAATATTACTACAAAAAATATTGAAAAACAAAAATCCTCTCGAAGTTATACTGATAACTCAGCTCTGAATGAAGGCGAATGGTATAAAATCAGGGTTCCTGAATCCGGTGTGTATGAATTGTCCTACAGTATGATTCAGTCTATGGGTTTTGAAAATCCCGGAAATATCGGTGTGTTTGGATATGGGGGAATGGTACCGAAGAAAAATGCAAATACACGATATGATGACCTTCCGGAAAGACCGGTGTATCTGCAGGACAACAATAATAATGGTAATTTCGATTCCGGAGATGCCCTCATTGTCTATCTGGAAGGTCCCAATGAGCACAAGTACGAGGGTGATGGTGAGTATAAACATGTTATGCATAATTACTCCGATTATGCCTACTATTTCCTCTCAGACCAGGCCGAACCCATGAGATATGAAACCATTACACCGGATTTGACAGCCAATCAGTTTACCGATGCCTTTGATTATAACATTACCCTTGAAAAGGACAGCATCAATTTGATTGGTTCCGGCAGGGATTTTTACTGGAGGCATTTTGATTATTATCTTTCATACACATTCAATATGGATTTGCCCAATGTCATCAGCAATGAACCGGCTGATTTTTATACCCGGCTTGCTGCAAGGTCTCAGGCAGAATCCCAATTCAAAATAAAACTCAATGGCGCATCGCATTATTCTTCTGTCCTGCCGGAAATATCAGGAAATTATTCGGCAGCATATGCATATTCTACCGATACACACCTGAGCATACCTTCACCACAGGAGTCAAATACCATTCAGATAGAATATTTGCAACCTCAGAATACTTCCCAAGGATGGCTGAATTATCTCACCATCAATGCAAGGGCAAGCCTGCAAATGGACGGAAATTTCCTTCGCTTTCGGGACAGTCGTACTATGGGCAGTGGAAATGTTACACAATATACCGTATCAGGAGTAAACAGTTCATGTATTGTGCTGGATGTTACCGATCCTGTCAATGCATTTGCCATAGAACCGGATGTGATATCCGGCGGACAGCTTAAGTTTACTGCAGACAGCCATCAGCTTAGAGAGTATGTTGTTTTTGATCCCAATGCATCCTTTTCATCTCCCCAGACAAGCGGTAGTGATAAACTCGGTTTTGTAAGCAATCAAAACCTGCATGCCTATGGCAATGTGGATTATGTGATTGTGACAAATTCCTTGTTCTCTGCTTATGCCGAGCAATTGGCTGCTTTTCATCAGTCATTAAACGGGCTGAGTACCATCGTGGTAGATCAGGAACTGATTTTTAATGAATTCTCATCCGGAACTCCTGATGTAGCTGCAACCAGGGATTTTATGAAAATGTTGTATGACAAAGCCGAATCCGAGGAAGAAATGCCCAAATATCTGCTGCTTTTCGGTGACGGAAGTTATGACAACAAGACAACAGGTAGTCCCAATTCAAATTATATCCTTACATATCAGTCTACCAATTCGCTGCGACCTACCAATTCCTTTGTCAGTGATGATTTTTACGGCTTGCTTGATAATGATGAAGGATCTGTTGCAGGTCCGGAGGGTCTTGATGTAGGGATAGGCCGACTGCCGGTGAGATCTCATGCTGAAGCTGAAGTGGTGCTGGATAAAATATTTTCCTACGTCAACCCGGATAGTTTCGGTGCCTGGCGGAATGTGATTGCTTTTATTGCGGATGATGCTGAAGACAACATGACACATGAACTGGATGCCAATCAAACTGCAGATTCTGTGATCAGTCTGTATCCGGTTTTCAATATCGATAAAATATTCCTGGATGCTTATGAACAGGTTTCTACTGTTCAGGGTGACAGGTATCCTGAGGTAAATCAGGAAATTGATGAACGCGTTGAAAAGGGTGCACTCATAGTAAACTATACAGGACACGGCAACGCCAAAACTCTGGCTCATGAAAATGTGGTGACACTCAGTCAGATCAATTCATGGGAGAATGCTGACAGATTGCCGGTTTTTGTTACCGCAACCTGCGAATTCAGCAGATTTGATGATTATGAATTTACATCTGCCGGGGAACAGATACTCCTGAACGAGCAGGGTGGTGCTGTAGCATTGCTTACAACGACAAGACTTGTGTATTCCGGAGACAATGACAGACTGAATAAAGAATTTTACAATCAGGTGTTTAAGAGAGATGATAACAACCAGCTTGCACATCTGGGAGAAGTCATTATGCACTCAAAGAATAATGCCAGCCAGTATAACAACAAACGCAACTTTAGTTTGCTCGGTGATCCGGCTTTGCAATTGGCCGTACCGGAACATGTTGTGCAGACTGATTCGGTGAAAGGACAGGACTTGTCCGTAAATATCGATACCATAGGAGCAGCAAGCCATGTTACCGTTTACGGACACCTGGAAGACAGGAGTGGAAATGTTCTTACTGATTTCAACGGACTGGTTTATCCCAAAGTATATGATAAAATGATGGAATACTCTACACTGGGAAATGATCAGCATCCCCCAATGGATTTTAAGGAACAGACAAATATTTTGTATTCCGGTAAGGCCAGTGTGGAAAATGGTTATTTTTCATTTGAATTTATTGTGCCGGTTGATATTGCTTATTATTTTGATCACGGAAAAATTTCCTATTATGCTGCCTCCGAAACCAATGATGCACATGGTTCCTATGAAGATATTGTTATTGGTGGTAGTGCCGATACAAATATTTCTGATGCCTTCGGACCTGATATAGAGCTATACATGAACAATACCGATTTTGTTGATGGGGGTATCACAGATGAAAATCCTGATATGCTTGCATTCATCAGTGATGAATCAGGAATCAATACAGTTGGCAATGGAATCGGACACGATATTGTGGCAGTGTTGGACGACAATACTTCTGATGCCATTATCCTGAATGATTATTATGAGGCTGATGTTGATTCCTATCGGTCCGGGTCTGTCACGTATCCTTTTAGCGAATTGTCCACGGGGATGCACACCCTTACACTGAAGGTTTGGGATGTGTTCAACAACAGTGCGCAGCAGGAAATTTCATTTATGGTCGCCAATTCTACAGAACTTGTGATAGAGCAGATCGGAAACTTCCCCAATCCGTTTTCAGAACAAACTTATTTTACCTTTACCCATAACCACGCCAATGAGGAGCTGGATGTTGAAATTAAGATTTATGACATGCAGGGAGCCCTGGTGAAAATTATTAACGAAATGGTTTATACTACTGGTTTTACAATCTCCCCAATCTGCTGGCAGGGTACACGGGATGGTGGAGGTAAAGTAGAGCCAGGCATCTATGTTTACCATGTTCGCATCAGTAGTCCAAACGGAGATGTGGTGAATAAATCTGAAAAATTGGTGTTTGTGAAATAATTTTGTTGTATATTCGTTTATTGCTTGTATTTTTGAATAAAAATTAAAACTCATGAGATACAGACTTATTTCATTTTTGGTTCTGGCTGGTTTTAGCCTGAACGTTTTCGGACAGTTTGAAGATGATCCCATTGGAAGAGATCTTACAAACAATGTTATTACAACAGCTGTTCCTTTCCTGATGATTGCACCGGATACACGCGCCGGAGCTATGGGCGATGCCGGAGTGGCAACCAGTACAGACGCCAATTCGCAACACTGGAACCCTGCAAAATATGCCTTTGCAGAAAATGATATGGGCATCAGCCTTTCTTATACCCCATGGCTTAGAAATATTATTGATGATATGAACCTGGCTTACCTTGCAGGATATTACAAACTTGATGACCAAAACATGCTGTCAGCATCTTTACTGTATTTTGATATGGGTGCCATCACTTTCCGGGATGTGAACAATACCCTGTTACGAAATTTTCAGCCAACAGAATTTGCGCTGGATGTAGGTTACAGCAGGCTGCTTGGTGAAAACTTTTCCGGTGCAGTGGCGCTTCGTTATATCCGCTCCGACCTCACAGGAGGTATGGAAGTTGCCGGAACCCTGACAACACCGGGACAATCCGTAGCTGCTGATGTTGCCTTTTTCTATACAAACGATGAAATGGATTTGAGTGGCATGCCCGGTACCCTTAACTGGGGGATCAATATCAGTAATATCGGCGCCAAAATGTCTTACAGCGATAATGCACAACAGGATTTTATCCCGACAAATTTCAGAACCGGGGTATATTATGCATTGGAACTTGATGAATACAACAAAATCGGTGTAACAGCAGACCTCAATAAACTGCTTGTGCCCACACCGCCTGTGTATTATTCACCTGGTGAAGTTACACCTTCCGGTGATACTGTTAGCCAGCCAAATACAGTGATTGAAGCCGGAAGTGATCCTGATGTTACCATTGCAGGTGCATTGTTTTCATCATGGGCGGATGCACCCGGTGAAGCAAACGGATACAATTCTGTCTTTGCTGAAGAATTTGCTGAAATATCATGGAGCTTCGGTGCTGAATACTGGTATGCCGATAAGTTTGCCCTCCGTGCGGGATATTTTACCGAGCATCAGTACAAAGGTGCCAGAAAATATGCTACCCTGGGTGCCGGCCTGAAACTCAACGTATTTGGTCTTGATTTTGCATACCTGATCCCAACTAGTGGATTCGGTACCTCACCATTGGCCAATACATTGCGCTTTACCCTGACTTTTGATCTGGGTGCGGCTGCTGATAACGAAAGTTAAACAGTGCGCATTGGATTCGGATATGATGTACATGCTTTTGCTCCGGGAAAATTTGTTGTCCTGGGGGGCGTGAAAATACCATACAAAAAATCTTTCAAAGCACATTCCGACGGGGATGTGCTTTTGCATGCAATATGCGATGCCATTCTGGGGTCTGCTGCTCTTGGAGATATCGGAAAACGATTCCCAGACACCGATGAGCAGTATGCCGGTATCTCTTCTCTCAGCCTTCTGAATGAAACCGTTTATCTTTTGGAAAATGAGGGATTTGCCCTGCAAAATGTGGATGCAACCATCGCAATGCAACAACCAAAACTACAGGATTATATCCCGCAAATGCGAAAAATTATTGCAGAAGCCTGTCATCTCAGCATTGGTGCTGTTTCTGTGAAAGCTACCACAACAGAGAAACTTGGATTTGTAGGAGAAGAAAAAGGGGCAGAGGCCTACGCTGTGGTACTTGTTATGTAGTTATTTCCCTGTAGGTTTTGTCAGTCAGTTTATTATTGATAGCTTTGTATCAGATTTTAAAACCGGGAATGGATTTGTTCCCAAAAATTTATTTACGTTATGGATATTGATATTAAAGGAAAAGATTTTGTGAAAATTCACTATACCGGCTCACTTAGCGACGGGTCTGTATTTGACAGCTCTGAAGGAAGAGACCCACTGGCTTTTATCATGGGCGTTGGCATGCTCATCCCGGGGCTTGAAAAGTCTATCGCTGAAAAAGAAACCGGAGAGAAAGAAAAAGTGGTTATCGCTCCTGCAGAAGCTTACGGAGAAATTGACGAGAAAGCCATTCAGGATGTGCCTAAAGGACAGTTCCCTGAAGACCTCGAACTTAAAGAAGGTCTGCAACTTCAGGCTCAAACCCAGCAGGGTCCAATCCCCGTTGTGGTTAAGGAAATCAAACCTGAAACCGTTGTGGTTGATTTTAACCATCCCCTGGCTGGACAGGAGCTTACTTTCGATTACGAAGTAGTTGAAAAACGCCCTGCTACAGAGGAAGATCTGAATCAGCTGCTCAACGCTCAGAAATAAGTGAATACCACATCAAGAATTTGAAAAACCCCGGTTGAATGCCGGGGTTTTTTGATTGATGGTGCTTGCTGAATTGCAATAAATTTCGCTATGGTTTTTGTACGGATATTTTTTTTTATTTTTGTAAAAACCGAAGCATGAAACATTCATTGATTTTAATTATTGTCTTTTCTCTTATTGCCATTGGCCTGTCGTCCTGCGAAAAAGATGATGAGCCGGAAATCATTGAGCCCGGGGCAATTCCCGGCTGGGCCTATGGAGTCTGGAAATGGAATGCAAATGAAACACATTTCACCCTCGAGATTGACAGTGAAACCATTCACTTGTATTCCGGGGATGATGGTCTGTTGATCAAAAGTATCGATGAAACAGATCATGATTTAATACAGGACACAGCCGTGTGGATATTTTTTGCAAATGATCATAAAATGAGCCTGAGAACAGATTTCAACGGAATCCACCATACTGCAGGATTACAAATTAGAAATGCCCCGGATTGGTTCCCCGAAGATGGTCTTGATTATTCTCAAACTACAGATTTTGTTCCCCGTTCCCCGTTGAATATCCCGGAATGGTTAACCGGAACATGGCAGGGTGAAAGTGCTTTGAGCAGTGCTTATGATGGTACACAAACCATCCTTTCCAACGGTGCTGATTTGTTGTACCGTGTGGAGAATATGTCAGCCACCAGCCTGATGGATGATTATGTCATTCATAATGCGAATATCCAACAGAATGATAGTGGAGTGAATGAGCCAGGCGGGTTTCCGTATTTTTATTTCACAGCCCATAGTGCAACTGCTGTTCAGTACATGTTTGAAAAGACTTCGGATACAACAGTGCACTTCGTGTTGCGTTCAGGTACTGAAAGTCCATCCTCAACCCAGGTGGATGCAGAGCTTATCCGGCTTGATTCGTCTGATTCTCCCTCCGGTAATGCAAGTAGAGGAAGGAGTGAAGCACCACCCAATGCAAAGCGGAACGCATTGTATGTAAACGGCCCCAAATGGTCAAGTCCTGCACGCTGAGCCACAAAGCAAAACCACAGATCATAACTGTCAGCACCAGAAGAAAATCGCCACGATATGCTCTTGGCTGTACACTCATTGTTTATCTATTGTCTGATCAACTTAGCTGCTGCCACGGTCATTAACAGGATTTGAAATCAAAACTGAAGGTCAAGCGTGGCCTCCCAGACAGTATTGGGATGATTCTCCTGCCCTTTGTAAAGCTTGTCGTAACTGAGAATCAACTTATTGTTTTTATGAAAACGCCAAACTGCCGCAATGATGAGTCTTTCTTCTTCAAATGCCAGCTCGGGCCGGGTATAATCCAGATACTGTGAATCATATCGTAGCCATGCAGCAAGTCCGGTCTTTGGTTCCCGAAATTCAGCAAAGGCGGAATAACCATGATGTGGAACACTTCTGTAAGTACGTTCACTGATAAAGCCATCATTGTATGACCCAAAGCCTTCGTAATATTCACCGTAAATCAGGAAAAATTTGTGTTCATAAGCCAGGTGAACACCGTTAAGCCGGAAAAGATTGTTGCGTATGCTGTTGCTGTTGCCCCACGCACCATGATATGTGGCAAGCAGACCACCGAAATTTTTCGGGAAAGGCCTGAATGTCATACGCCATTCAAGTGTTTTGTTTGCATTTTCTTCTATAGCGTGATACCCTCCACCATTATAAACCCCGATAGCCATGCTTCCGTATGTTCCTGGACTTGCGCTTGTAAAGCCCTTGGGTTCATATTTCTCTCCAAAACTCGTATTGAAATTCAATCCGTAATCTGTGGAGTTGATAACATCTGCTGTTTCAAGAAACATTGAACCCTGGGCACGGTATTGATTAATATTTTGTTCATAATCTATCCATGGTCTTGGCGTTAGCCCCACTTTGATGTTGTTCCCTGTAAATATGCTGAAATCATTTAATGAAAATTGTGCATAAAGGTATTTCAGCCGAAGCTCAATATTGCCTCTGTCTGCACCTTCCCTGTCAATGGTGATGTCCGGTGTGATCCGGCCGGAGAGCCAGGGAGTGATTTGAGGCTTGTACGTGATGTATGCTCTTTTTAGCTGAAACTGATTGAAATTGTCTTCTTGATGATGTTCAAATCCAATGTACCATTTGCCACTGAAATCATCCTGTGACATGCTTTTGCCTGCCAGAAATGTAAACGCGAGAAATAAAAAGAAATACCGTATTTTCATAGGGCTGTAAAAATAGTAATTTTCATTGTTGAGGAAAATTTTATATCTCTTAAAAAAAATGTTTTAAAAATATTCTGCTGTAATTTTCAATTTCATTTTAGTGTATATTTGCCGGGAATAGTAAAAAATGACTTTATGCCTTTTAGCTAAGAAAACAATGAACAAAATGACTCAAGGTAATTTGCTTCAGGTTCCCCAACCAGAGGTAAATGAGCTTGCCAAGGGCTTGCTTATTGGTAATCGGATTCCAAAAGATTACTTTATTACTCACGGGGTAGGAGAAAGTGACATTACTGTCCATGCAGGCTCCTATCATCTGGCACTTAAATCCGCCGGAATTGAACGTGCAAACATTATGACGTATTCTTCCATTCTTCCCGGAATTGCCAACGAAATTCCAAAACCGGGTTTGTATGAACATGGCGCAGTGATGGAAAGTATCATGGCTGTTGCTACAGGGAATTGTGGAAACCGCGTGTCTGCAGGCATTATCTACGGATGGTTAAAGAGCAGGATCACAGGTGAACGATACGGAGGTTTGGTTTGCGAACACAACGGGACGTATGATTTGCCAGAACTTCAGCGACTTTTGTATGCCAGCATCAATGAGCTGTATTACAATGGGTTCGAAGAGGATTTTGAACTGCTGCAGCCTCAGGTTATCAGCGAGAGTTTTGTACCGGAAAAGCGTTTTGGTACGGCCCTGGTAGCCATCTGTTTTACCAATTATCTGTATCCCCTGATTTGATTAGCAGTATGAATTTTGCCGGAATTCCGGATGAATTTGCCAGATGCAAAAACGCCCGGATTGTGATTATCCCTATCCCTTTTGATCTTGGATCCACATGGATGAAAGGTGCAGAAAACGGGCCTGAAGCCATGTTTGCAGCTGCAGAAAATATGGAGCTGTTTGATCTGGAGACAAATACATCAGTGTATAGACAGGGAATATTTGTTGACAGTCCTGTGTTGGCTGATAACCCGGATATTCTGGTTAAAAACGTCGAAGAACGTGTAAATATGTGGCTGCTCAGAGGCAAATTTGTGGTATGTTTTGGTGGAAATCACAGCATCAGTATAGGTGCGGCCAAAGCACATGCAAAGGCGTATGAAAAACTGAGTGTATTGCAACTTGATGCCCATGCAGATCTTCGCAATTCTTACGAAGGCAGCACAAATAATCATGCTTGTGTCGGTGCCAGAATACAGGAGTTTGCTGATTTGGTTCAGGTGGGCATACGGTCATGTTCTGCTTCTGAGATGTTGAAAATTAAGAAGACAGCATATATTCCCGCCAGCGAAATATTCCTGAATCCTGACTGGGAACAAAAAGCACTGGATGCTCTTGGAAAGCAGGTTTATATCAGTCTGGATATGGATGTTCTTGATCCCTCGGAGTTTCCCTCTACAGGTACACCTGAGCCGGGAGGCTTACAATACTGGCAACTGTATCATTTTCTTAAAAAGCTTGACAGCAAAAAAGAAATTGTTGGCTTTGATATGAGTGAATTGTTGCCCTCACCGGTCAGCCAGGTTTCCGACTTTCTGGCGGCCAAACTTTTGTATCAACTATTGAGCTTAATTTTTAATCATGATGAAAAAAAATGAATTACTGAAAAACACTGTCAAACATATTGACATCAAGTCATTTAACCCAAGTGTTATCATTGACAGCATGCGGGAAATGTCTTTCACCAGCAGGGAAATTGCCAGAGCTACTGATATTCTGATTAAAAGCCTTGAGGATAAAGATTGTACCAACTTTCTTACCATCGCCGGTAGTACAAGTGCTGCCGGATGCATGCAGGTATATGTGGATATGATTGAAACCGGAATGATTGATGTTGTGGTTGCTACCGGAGCTTCCATTGTGGATATGGATTTCTTTGAAGCGCTTGGCTTTAAGCATTATCAGGGATCTGCTTTTGTAAATGATGCAGAACTCCGCAGGAACTATATTGATCGTATCTATGATACCTACATTGATGAACAGGAGTTGCAGAAATGTGATATGATAATATTTGGTATTGCAAATTCTCTTGAGCCCAGACCTTATTCTTCCAGAGAATTTATCTATGAAATGGGCCGCTGGCTTTCAAAGCATTCGGTGAAAAAGAATTCGCTGGTGCAGGTTGCTTATGAGCACAATGTGCCAGTATTTTGTCCCGCATTTACAGATAGCAGTGCCGGATTCGGGCTGGTTAAGCATCAATGGGAAAATCCACAAAAACACATGAGCATTGATTCTGTCAGGGATTTTCTTGAGCTTACCCGTATCAAAATGGAGGCCGGTACTTCATCGGTTTTTATGATTGGTGGCGGAGTGCCTAAAAATTTCACTCAGGATACCGTGGTATGTGCTGAAATTCTTGGCAAAGAGGTTCCCATGCATAAATATGCTGTTCAGATTACTGTTGCTGATGTTCGAGACGGAGCGTGTTCATCTTCAACACTGAAGGAAGCCAGTAGCTGGGGCAAGGTAGATACAACAATGGAACAAATGGTGTATGCTGAGGCCACTTCTGTTTTGCCAATGATGATCAGTTATGCATATCACAATGCAAACTGGAAAAGCCGAACACCCAGGCAATGGGCAAAACTTTTTAATGAAAAGCCGCATGCCTGAAGAAATGCCGGCAATTCCAAACCAAAGGGATTATAGCTGTACTATCGTATAAGGGAAATATTATCAGCCGGGAAGATGGTATATTCATATTCCCGGCTGTTTGATTTTCAAAATGACTATCATTGGTTTGGATTTTTTACCGTTTCCGGGTAATGCTTCCCAAACGTAATTTTACAAACTGAATGATCTCATCGGCAATGTCCTTTTCCATGGCTTTTTCCAATCCTTCAAATCCGGGCGATGAGTTAACTTCGCAAATTTTAAAACCTTCCTTGTCAAACAGCAGGTCTATGCCGGCAATGTCCAGTTTTAGAATTCTGCTGATTTCCAAAACCAGCCACTCAATCTGTGGTGTAATCTCAAATCTTTTTACCTTTCCGCCACGTGAGAAATTTGCACGGAAATCACCATCGCTTGATTCCCGCTCCATGGCACCAACAATTCTGCCACCAACTGTAAGTACACGCAGATCCCGGCCATGAGAACTCTTGATGTATTCCTGAATGATAAAGTTGGCTTTTGGGTTTGTGGTTTGTACCAGCCGCATCAGGTTCATGAAATCGTCTTTGTCTTTTGCCAGAAATACACCGCTGCCCTGGGTGCCACTCAGGCTTTTTATTACTGACGGAAATCCCAGTTGCTTGCGAATCTGATCGGGATCAACCGGCCATTTTGCCAGCATGGTTTTGGGTATTGGTAATCCGCTTTCTGCCAGTATCTGTAAATGATAAAGTTTGTCTTTTACTGCATCTATGCTTGCCGAGTCATTGAATGAGTATACACCAAGCCGCTCAAGATGCCGAATTACCGCAAAAGCAAAATATGTGGTTGATGAACCCATGCGCGGAATCAGAAAGTCGGGCAGTGGAGTAGGAACATTGTCAATCAGAACACTTTTTCTGTCCTCTCTTGTAACAACGATTTCAAATTGTTCTGGTTGAAATACTTGCATTTCTATGTCATGCCTGGCTGCAGTTTCAATCAGCTTATTGACTTCATATGCCTCGGGTCGTAGCATGTTTTCAGAGTCCCGGTATAATATCCATCCTAACATATTTCTATTTGTAAAAAGTGATAATTCAGGTTTTCATTGATGATCATAAGAGCATTCTCCGGTATTTCCTCCCACACAGCCGGTTGATTATTTAACGGCTCCGATGCAATGATAAGGAAGTTCTCATCTTCAGAAGATTGCACTATTTTTAATTTGTTTTTATCGTATCCCATTTTTTTGCCTGCACTGTAATACAGGCTTGGCGGGTCCTTCTCTCCTGAATCACTGAAACGCGAAATCAGGGTGATTTTTCCGTCTGTAAAGGCAAAATTCAAAGAATTGTGTTCTTCACATTCCTGGTTAAGCCCGCAAATAATTTCCAGCGTGGCATTGAATGCTCTGATATAGTCTGCAGGGCCGTAACAGTCAGATTTTGTTTCCCACAGATGATCCAGAAACAATGCAAAAGCATATTCGGAATCTGTGTTGCCCTGAATGAGGTTGTATGCCTCCTCACTCAGGCGGTTGGAAATTGCCCTGCGGATTTTGCGGAAGCACGCGATTTTTCCATTGTGCATCCAGAGCATGTGCTTGTACTTGAAAGGATGACAATTGGTTTCATCCACGGGAATGCCATGTGATGCTGCCCTGACATGTGCAAAAATTCTTTTTGACTGGATTAAACGGGATATCTCAATGAGGTTGCGGTTGCTCCATGCCGGTGTAATCTCACGGAAAACCGCCGGTTCCGGTGATATTTCTTCCTGATACCAGGCCACTCCGAACCCATCTGCATTGACGGAGTAGCTCCTTTCCTGGGACTCAAAGCTCTGCTTCAGCAGCGAATGTCCCGGCCTTACCAACAGGTCATGCATCCCTGTCTTCGGCCCCTGATAAATAAATAAACGACACATTTTTGTATAAAGCCGCGCAAATATAATTTATTTTAATAACAAAATTACCAGGTAAAAGTTTTTCTGTAAATTTGTAAATAATTTATCTCAATGAACGTGAAACTTACTGATGCTCAGTTGAAGTATAAGAATCAACTGAAATCTGAGTACGGGCGGTATTATCCCATCATCGATTGGGTGGATGAAGATACGGCAAAACGCCTGAATATGGAGAGAAATCATTTGCTTGCCAAACTTCAGCCTTATGTGGAATCCGGCTGTAATGATACCAAGCCTGATGTAAGTCGCTTGTCTCCAGGTTGTCGCTTGTGTGCAGCGGGACAGTGGTCGTGCCTGTTTATCAACGGCACATGCAATGCCCGTTGTTTTTACTGCCCTGCACCTCAGGATGAAGAGGGTCTGCCACAGTCCAATGGCCTTGATTTCGAATCTCCTGAGGACTTTGTCGCCTATGTGAAAAACTTTGGTTTTAAAGGAGTCAGCCTCAGTGGGGGAGAACCCTTACTTAGTTTTGACAGGTCTTTGGCATACCTGCAGGCAGTAAAAAAGGAGTTTGGTGATAAAATCCATGTCTGGATGTACACCAATGGAATACTGGCAAGTAAAGAAAAGTTGCAAATTCTGCGCAATGCCGGTCTTGATGAAATTCGCTTTGATATTGGCGCTACCAACTATAAGCTGAAAAATCTTAAATCTGCCATTGGCATTATTCCTGTTGTGACAGTGGAAATCCCTGCTGTGCCGGATGAATATGAGATGCTGAAAAATCTTACGCATGAGCTTGCAGATATGGGAGTAAATTATCTCAATTTGCATCAGATGCGTATGACACATCATAACATGCCGCAGTTTGTTGAACGTGCTTTGCCAATATCTCACGGTAAACGTCCAACGGTGCCTGAATCCGAAATCACTGCACTGAAAATCATGCTACATGGTAAAACTTCTGGTATTGATTTGCCGGTGAACTACTGTTCGTTTGCCTTTAAAGACAGATATCAGCATGCAGCAGCCCGGTACAGACATGCCAAATTCATCAAAGAAGATTATGAGGATGTAACTGAAAACGCTTATATCAGAAGTATGGCATTGCAGGGGGATCAGGAGTTGATAAACGCTTGCGTGAAAACCCTGAGGGAGATAAGACCTGGCTGGGAATGGTATCATGAAGTACATTCCGGCCGCCTGTTTTTGAATCTGGCCTCACTGAAATGCCTGAGAGATACCAGGAATCTGACACTTTGGGTTGGCTATCACAATACCCGCATCCGTAAAGAACATGATCTGACTTATGCAGCCCGAACCATTTACCTGAACAATGAAACACGTGTTCACATCGAAAGAAGACCCGAGGGGGCTGAAATTCCGGTTGATTCCGGAGATGTTTCAACATTTTTAGCGCTTGTTTCCGGTGGAATGAAAAAAAATAATTTTCCCGAAGAAAAGTATGTGTCCTGGTATCCTCTTATTTCTCATGAGTTTATAGAATCCGGTTTGCCCGATTATTATTGAACAGATAAAAAAAGTTAAAAAAACTGCATTTTTGATTTGCACATTTCATATTAAGACTCTATATTTGCACCACTTTACAAAACCAACGGTGTCGTAGTTCAGTTGGTTAGAATGCCGGCCTGTCACGCCGGAGGTCGCGAGTTCGAGTCTCGTCGACACCGCA
>JBKGYK010000050.1:0-24249 GCA_046546095.1 Bacteroidales bacterium | reverse complement strand
GAGTACAGATTGACAGGCATGACGTATGTATTTGAGAAATCAGGGTATCTGCCTATCTCATAAGCACCAATGCTGTTCAGGTAGGTGTAATAATTGTAATCCACAGTTCTCAGTTTAACCTGAAATGCCATAGAAATCATATCACTGGAGTAATATGATCTAAGGAGACCAAATTCTTTTTCCAAAAAATCTACGGTCTCATTAATATTATCAATTGTGCCAATGGCTTTATAGTCCTCTGCCAAACGATAACATGTATCTAAATAATATGGATCTTCATAATAATCAGGACTTTCAAGATAACAAGGTGTTTCGAAATAGATTCTGGCATAAACAACTCCATATATATCCCTATTATGATCATTTTTTACTTTGATGTGTACCAAAGGAGATGCCTCGCCCTCTTCATCAACCCAACCAAAAGGTTCAACACTAGAATCATAAATTTCTATGGGTTGTGGCACAACACAGGAAGACGTCACAATTTCTTCACCGGGTACTGCCACTGTCAGATTTAAGCTGTCATTTGCCTGAGCAATGTAATCCGAGAGGTACTCACCATTTCCATGATGGGTAAATGCAATATCATCACCGGCTTGATTGTACATTGTCACATCCGCATTTTCAATGGTTTCAAGCGGGTTTTCATTGAGTTCATCGGTATATGCCAGATATACTTTTACAGAATCACCTGCTGCAATGATGGTATTGACCGTCACCGTATTTTCAAACTCAGGAAACTCGTCTTGCACGAGTTCACGGCAAGACGAGAATAAAATACCTGTAACCAACGGGACTACAGCAAGTAATACTATTTTTAAATTTCTCATATTCGATAAGCTTAACGAATTCTACAAAGATTAAGGCCGCTGCTTATGCAGGTTTGAATAAAGCCCCGTATCACATGATAAACACTGTTGCATCTCATCCTACACGATAAATTGCTTGCCAGTTCAAAGGTAGCCATTTTTCGCCAAAGCTGTATGAATGCCAGAGAAAAATAAGCAAACAAGTACACTTATGCAAAAATGTATCAGCAAAGAACACACAAAACTGTCCCACACTCCATGCCTGAGGAGAGGGATTTGGTACAGCCCGCTTTGCCCTACGGCATGCGGTTCGATACTCCGGACAGATGCTTACTGTCAAAGAGTTTGGGCTTAAGCTCAGCTACCCGCCTTGCTTCTACCCTGGATTGTTTAATATTCCCGTAATTCATTGCAAGATAGATAAATGGGCTGGACATATTGGCAGGTAAGCGTTTAAGCACCGAAGAGATGCTGTAAAACTTTTTCCTTGCGCCTGTTTTTCCCACCTGCAATTCATAAGGACTCATATTTTTGGGTTCAAACACTACGGTATTGTGGTCATAATATTTCCAATCAGTTGTAGTAAGTCGGTTTGCCTTTTTTAAATCTTCATATACTTTGGTACCCGGATAGGGAGTTAAAATATTAAAAGACACCGTACTAACCTTATTTTCAATGAGAAACTTCACCGTTTCACCGAAAATACTCTTTTTATCGCTATCCAGCCCAAAGACAATGGAAGCATGAATCAGAATGCCCGCTTCTTTCATCTTTTTCAATGCATCTTCCATTTCCTTTACTTCTTTGATTGATTTTTTAAAGGATTTTAATTGCTCTTCTCCCACGCTCTCTATTCCAACAAACAATATTTTACAGCCACTATCGGCAGCCAATTGCATAAGCTCCTTATCTTTTGCCAGCAATAAAAGCGAAGCCTGTCCCCCCCAGTGGATGTTTAATGGCTTAATGGCTCTGAACAGTTCTTTTGCGTATTTAGCATCACCAATAATATTATCATCCAGAAAAATAAAGTTTTTGGTGTTCGATTCTTTGATATCCCGTACTACATTTTCCACAGGGATATGCCTGATTTTTTTGCCAAAAAGATCAGTCACGCAACAAAAATCACAATTATAAGGACAACCGCGGGTTGTTGAAATGGGAATCAGGTTAAGCAATCTCTTTGTGGTAAGTGAGCTGAAATCTTTCGGTACATACTTGCTTAAATCCGGCTCAGGATCGCTATACGTTTTTTTGAGCTTATTATTCTCAAAATCTTCAACCACTTGCTGCCAGACACCTTCGGCCTCCCCTTTTACAACACAATCTGCATGCTGGAGCGCCTCACCGGGCAAAATTGTGGGATGCACACCACCAAGCACTACTGTTTTACCTCTTTTTTTAAACTCGGAGCAGAGTTCATACGCCCTGGGAGCATTTGCTGTCATGCAACTGATCCCAACCAGATCACACTCCTGATCAGGATCAACATCCCGGGTTTCTTCTTCAATGGTAGTAACTTCATGTTCTGGTGGAGTCAGGCCTTTCAGGATATAAAGTGCTAGCTGAGGCATCATAAGCTGTTTATTCGTCCTTCTACTGCTATCAATTGTGGGGGAAATTAATAGAATTTTCATAACAATAATGTTAAATTATAAAAACATATAAAAGGTTTTTCCAGAATTTGCCAAAGGCAATGCTCTCTAATTATTTACATACGTTTATGGAGGGGAAAAGATACATATAATTACCAGAAATAATATTTCAATTTATGAACCAGAATCACCCGTGTAAGCTTCTCCAAAAACAGAAGACTTTCGGAAATTCCAAAAAAATGTTTACTTATATCCAGGTAGTTTAATTTTGTTGTGAAAAACAAAACCAAAAAAAAGAGCAGGGAAGATATTCCTATCTCCCTGCTCTTAATTTTTTTATCGGACAATAGTGATTTTTCCAACTCAAAGATAATCACTTTGAGAATGTAAAGCCTTCGCTTTTTTTAATTGTTTAGGACGCTATTGTTGATATTTGAATAATAAGCACCTGTCAGTACACCATGAAAATCCGACTCTGATACGCTAAAACGTGTACTATGATAAAACTGACAGGTGCTTATTTCTTACAAAAATGTTTTTACCACCTTTCATTATTCAACCATTGGTTGAGCTTGTTGATTCTTCTGCATAATATCCTGGAATCTCTTTTGTAATTCCTGATCCTGTTGCAGTGCCATGTTAATTTCCTGATACCGCTGTTCAGTAAGTCCTTCTTCTTCTATTTTATCCTGAATTTTCTTCTGGATCTCAGGTTGAATTGACTGCACTGAAGCCATGGCAGCTTCGAATTGTTCCATTTCCTCTTCAGTAGCATCTGATTCTTGTTCAGGATTACCGGAAGCCTGTTGAATTTGTTGAAACCTTTGAACATTCAATCCTTCTTCCTCAATAACAGCCATCATATCCTGCTGAGCTTCCTGCTCTGTCATAAAAACGTTAGAAAATTTCTCTAACTCTTCATCACTTACATCTCCTATCTCTGGTTGATTTTGCTGGGAAGGCACAGCATTATCAGCCGACTGACTTTGAGATTGCTGTTCTTTCTGCGTAACCCCTTCATTGTTTTCCTGCTTTTCTCCATTGTTATTACATCCATAAACCAATATTATGGAAACAATAATAATTCCGATCTGTTTTAAATTCATAATCTTTCGTTTTTAGTTTACATTACATTTTACAATTATGCTTTTACAACGACATAGCTTTATATGTATTGTATAAAATATATAATTTACTTTTTGCCTGATTTTACATCTATCAAAACAAATCAAACACGCCATTAAGCTCCTGAAGAACTGCAGTTTACCAAATTTTACAATTTTTGTTCTATTTCAATCACTAATTATATGTTTTTTTTGCTGTTAAAAAAACCAAGACAGACAAACACCAGGCAGCAAGAATATCCCGGAGCAATGAAAATGAAAGAGCACAGCAAAATCAGCCAGCTAACTGCACAACCAATCCATTTGAAATTTCATTCGGTTAACTTTTATGCATTAAAATTTTCATTACCTTTCGCAGATAAAATTTAATAAAGCATGTGACCTATGAAAAAAATTATGATTATGATTCTTCCCGTGATTCTATTTAGCACGGCCTGCAACACTGACAAGCAGGATGAAAAAAGCAGTGACAATCCTTTCTTTCAGTCCTGGGAAACGCCATATGGCACACCACCCTTTGATGAAATTAAGACAGAACACTATCTTCCCGCCTTTAAAGAAGCAATCAAACGCGAAGAGGCAGAAATCAAAGAAATTACAGAAAACAAAGAAGAACCCACATTTGAAAATACCGTGGAAGTCTTTGACCGTACCGGCAAAATGCTAAGCAACGTATCCAGGGTATTTTTCAACCTGAAATCTGCCAACAGCAATGAAGAAATGCAGGACATTGCCAAAGAAGTAAGCCCTATGCTCAGCGACCACTCAAGCAATATCATGCTGAATGAGACATTGTTTGAGCGTATTAAAACAGTATATGAAAATCGCCATGATTCCGACCTGACAGATGAGCAGATCAGGGTTGTGGAAAAATACCATCAGGATTTCATTCGCAACGGTGCCAATCTCAATGATGAAGACAAGCAAACCCTGCGCGGGCTGGACAAAGACCTGAGCATGCTGAGTCTCGAATTCGGCGATAATGTGCTTGCGGAAACCAACAAAAACTTCAGGCTTGTCATTGAGGACGAAGCTGACCTGGCCGGACTGCCTGAATCAGTAATTGCCTCAGCCGCAGATAAAGCCGGGAGTCTGGACATGGAAGGCAAATGGGTATTTGGTTTGTCAAGAGCATCCATGCTTCCTTTCCTGACATATGCTGAGAACCGTGACTTGCGTGAAAAACTCTACCGTGGTTATTTTATGCGCGGCAACAATGATGATGAGTACGACAACAAAGACATCATCAGGGAAATGGTGGAAAAACGTGCCGAAAAATCTGCACTCCTTGGCTACGATAACCACGCAGATTATGTGATTGAGAAAAACATGGCCGAATCTCCCGAGGCAGTAGAAGACTTCCTGATGAAACTTTGGGATGCTGCACTACCGGTGTCAAAGCAGGAGGTGTATGATATGCAAAAAATTATCGACAGCGAGGGTAAAGATTTTGATCTGGCACCCTGGGACTGGTGGTATTATGCTGAGAAAGTCAAAAAACAGAAATATGATCTCGACGAATCGGAAATTAAACCTTACCTGCAACTCGAAAATGTAAGAGATGGAATGTTTTGGGTAGCAAATCAACTATACGGCATCAATTTTAAAAAACTTGACAATGTGCAGGTTTATCATGAAGATGTGGAAGTATATGAAGTAACAGAATCTGATGGCACCCTCATCGGATTGTTTTATCTTGATTACTACACACGCGACAGCAAACGCGGCGGTGCATGGTGTACCAGCTTCCGCGGAGCTACCTATGATGAGGAGGGCAACAGGGTTCATCCGCTTTCCACTGTGGTAACAAACTATTCTGCCGGTTCAGGTGATGATCCTGCTCTGTTGAGCTGGGACCAGACAACCACACTTTTCCATGAATTTGGCCACGCGCTGCATGGTTTGTTTACCGATGGTCACTACAAGCGTACTGCCGGTGTTGTACCCCGCGACTATGTGGAGCTTCCTTCTCAGATTATGGAAAACTTTGCCGGAGAAAAAGAAGTAATGAAAAAATATGCCAAACATTATAAAACAGGTGATCCCATACCTGATGAGTTGATAGACAAAATTCACAAAAGCGGTCATTTCAACCAGGGATTTGTCACTGTGGAATATTTGGCAGCCTCATTCCTGGATCTCGACTGGCACACACTCTCGCCGGAAAAGACCGTAAATGATGTTTTGTCATTCGAGGAAAACAGTATGGATGAAATCGGCCTGATCGAAGAGATTCTGCCACGCTACCGAAGCACCTATTTCCAGCACATTTTCAGTGGTGGATATTCTGCCGGATACTACGTGTACATCTGGGCTGCCGTGCTTGATGCAGATGCATTCAATGCCTTTAAAGAAAGCGGTGATATTTTCAACAAGGAACTGGCTGAAAAATTCCGCAAACACTGCCTTGCAGAAGTTGGAAACGGACCTGCAATGGAACAGTATATCAAATTCCGCGGACAGGAACCCAGCGAAGAACCTCTGCTGGAACGCCGTGGCTTAAAATAAAACGACCTTTAATCCTTTACATAATACCCGTGGAAAACAATATTTCCACGGGTATTTTTTTTGATCAGGCCATAACTTCTCTGACAACCCACAAGCTACCCTGTCAACTGGAAACAAAATAAAAAGGTATAATTCCGGGCAAATAAATTCAACCCAGGACAATCACCTTGTCCCTTAGGGCGGGGTGATAAGGAAAAGTTCCTAAAAAAAGGGCTCTATCTCTGACTTTTTGATGGATGGTAAATGCAAAATCAATGCATCAAACCACCCATAAATAGATTTTTGTTTGAACCAAAAAACACTTTTTTTGTTAACAAGAAAGAACCAAATCTAACAATCTATTATATGAAAAGACATATCAGTGCAATTTTGCTCTTACTATTTTTTGTACCAAACACCCTCGCCCAGGAAATACCGAACAACGACCTTGAAAGCTGGATAAGCGAAAGCGATTATGAAATACCGGAAGGCTGGGAAACCAGCAACGAAGCAAGCGCATCAGTTACCTTAACCGTAGAAAAAACTGAAGATGCATATTCCGGAACCTATGCTGCACGCCTTGAATCGGCCAGCATTGTAGGCTTTGTTTCTCCGGCCTTCATTACCACAGCCCGTTTTGAATTTGACATGTGGACACAATCCGCCGAATTGTTTGGCGGTACTTATTTTCCCTATCGTCCTGAAAAGATCTCAGGCCATTACAAATACACTCCGGCAACTGCTGAGGATCATGCCGTTGTGGGCGTGTTTCTGCTGAAATACAATGGAGGTGAAATACCGGACACCATTGGTATCGCCGAATTTTACGGTGAAGATACCGTATCGGATTACACGTATTTTGAAACAACTTTTGAATACTCAAGTTCCGAAACCCCAGATTCAATGCAGATAACTGTCCTTTCCACGGATTTTAACAATCCGGTAGCCGGCTCCGTAATGTATATTGATGACATGGCCCTGCAAATGCCAACCGGCCATAAAATCGAAGTTATGAATGAGAATCATTTCAGTATTTACCCCAACCCCTCCACCGGTATTGTCAACATTGCAGCCTCTGCGGGTGATCAGATCACGGTGTATGATATGACCGGCAAAACAGTGTATAAAGCCATAGCAGAACCGGATATTTCAAGACTGAATCTTTCAGAATTACCAAAATCAGCTTACATCATCAACATAAAAGGAGAAGGATATGAAGAAAGTCAGTTATTACGTATTCAGTAGTGTGATTATCACAGCATTGCTCATGGGCGCATCAGGTTGTGACGAGCCGGATGAACCGGACAATAACAGCGATGACAACACCCAGGTCAGCGATGCAGGTTTTGACGGGAATTTCGAAAACTGGATAACACATACCGAAGGAGAAGTAAGCTGGGAAATTCCGGAGAGCGGGTGGTGGAGTTCTCTCAACATGCTAAAAACGCTGGGATGTCCACTCACCATGACAAAAACCGAAGATGCTTACGCGGGCAACTACGCTGTGAGGCTTGAAACGATCAACTGGGGTGATGATCTGATTATACCCGGCATCATTGCATCGGGTTATTTTGATAAAGAGCGTCCCATCGGTGAAAATCTGGTACTGGGTCAGCCATTTGAATATAAAGCCACTTTAGTCAGGGGCTACTATAAATATCATCCTGCCACTCAGGATACCGCCGTATTTTACACCAGCCTGACACGCTACAATACAAGCACAAATCAACGCGACACCATCGCTGAAGCTTCCCTGACAATAAACGACAGCATAAGGAATTATACTGAATTTCAACTCATATATGAGTACCGTAATTACGATCAGCAGCCCGACAGCATCAATATCCTGTTTTTAACCAGCATTTCCGGTCAGGATTTCAATGGACATGTAGGCTCAACCTTGTTTATCGATGATGTTGAAATCATAGAAGCTGCCGACCAATGAAAGCAATTCACGGCTTCATAGTACTAATAATGCTGGCTGCTAATCTGCAGGCTCAGATCACAGACAGTACTGCAGGTTTCACTCTGGGAATAAACTACGGCGGACCACTGCCTACAGAGATGGACACGGCCGATTACGGATACGGTTTGCCCGGTGGTGTTGCCGGCCTGGAGTATCGCTTTTATTTCAGTGAGAAACTCAGTCTGAACCCATCTGTTCTGTACAATTTCAGACAGTTTGCATACGGCACAACACAGAAAGAAGATACAGTGGTTGAAGTGGATTTACAAGGCAATGGAAACACGTCATCCGTTCCTACCTATTACACAGCAGATGTCGAAGGTCATGCCCGCCTGCATCAGTTTGATCTCCGGCTACCTGTCAACTGGAAACCTCTGGATTTTGCCTCAGTCCATGCCGGTCTGTATGGGTCCTGGGTTTTTGCCGGAAAAGATGAAGCCACCGCCACCGTTCAAATCGGAGAAGGCAGCATCATTGATGACGTAGTAGAAACCAGCGATGCCTTTGAATATCTCAACCCCTTTGAAGTCGGCGTGATTCTGGGTGGAAGTTTCTATCTTAACCCCAACTTACGCCTCAGCTTTGAAGGCACGCGTGCACTCTCGCCTTACTACCGGGCCGGATATTATGCCGGTCTGAATGATGGAAGGGATACAAAATTTTATCAGACATACGGAATTTTCCGGATCAGTTATTATTACTGATAAAAAAAGATGTAGCACCGAAATAACAGACATCACAAACCTGTTCCCGCTTTTTTGTATGGCGATTCGCAAACCTTACCCCATGAAAGGTTATTCCAGGCTGACTTCTGAATTTCACTTTTACAGGATTTTTCTTACAACAGAAAGCAATTTTTCCTACTTTTGCTAAGCCTGAGCAAACCAGAACCAGGTTTCCTGAACAGCGATGTCAAATAAAGAAAACAGCAAAACCAGATCAGGACGCATTGTGAGCAATCTGTTTGCAGAAAGAGCGGTAAGATCAAGCATTTTTCCACCTTTGCTCGCTGCCTTGCTGGTATTCCTACGGTTTTGGTCGGATAATTTTGTTTTCCCACTCAGGGATTTTGGCGACAGAATGATTGGTGTAGCTACACTCCAGCAGGTAGATGTAGCTGCTCGTCTCGGCATGTTTTATAAAGGGCTCTTTGCCGGCCTGTTTGTATTTCTGCTTAGCCTGATTTTGTATCGCTTATTTCAGAGACGTTTCAAAAAGCAGCATATCGAAATCAGCTTCATCAATTACCTGTCACTTACCGGGATTTTTCTCCTTGCGTTTCAGGTTTTCGGCATCTATACCCGGGCTTCCCTCGCAATGATCCTGATTACTGCTGCATGGTTCGTACTGTTGATATTGCTGTCAGCTCTGTATCGTAAGCAGTCATATTTTACATCCAACGATTACCTCTGGTTAATCATTTCCGCCCTGTCCCTGACATTTTTCATTGCACTGATAAGCGGGCGCCTGCTTGCCGGAAATTTTGCACTTAGTTTTGCAGCAGTCCTTCTCATGATGACACCATTGAGAATGTTTCTCAAACGGGAAACATTCAGGAAGCTTCTGCAACATCTGAAATACCTGTCCCTGCTGCCGTTATTATTTGTTGCAGCACAGGAACTTTTTCTCATTTTCAACCAGCGGGGGATGGTTTTTATTCATCCGCTTGCAGGTTGTTTGCTGCTGCTTTTGGCGATATACGGATTTTCCCGGCTACGGAAATCTCCAACATCCGGCTATACCGCTTTGAACCGGCATTTCTTGCCCGCATTCGTGCTTGGAATCATTGTTTTCAGCACCTACAGCATTCATACACAACTGAATAATGAACTTTTTGAAATTGGCAATTCATCGCTTGCCATGATGCACATTTTTCAGTATGGGAATTTCCCGGTAGCTGATTTTCTGAGCTCGCATCTTCTATCTGACTTTTTCACACCGGTTTTATACACCATCCTGAATGGCTACGATGCTGAATTCAGTTTTGTTGCCTATGATTTCCTTTTCAAATCGGCCTATTTGTTTATCATTTTTCTCCTCCTGCTGAAAATCACAAGAAATAAATGGCCGGCACTGGCAGGCATCATATTTTTCCCGTTTTGGGAAGAGGTTTTCTGGGCAGTCAGCTCATTTCCTCTTCTGCTGAGTCCCTTCATTATCTTTTATGTGTACAGGAATCCTGTGTTCAGACGATGGCTGTGGCTGTTTATATTCACAGTATTTTTGATGGCCTGGAAACCCGATGTGGCAGTAATTGGCCTGTACGGGATTGTGGCAGGTATCATCATCATCCTGATAAAGAAACGCCACAAATTCCGCATCAAAACTCCGCTGCTGGCTGCTGGTATTGTCTTTGGGGCTTTATTGCTGATGCTTGTAAGTTTGCAGGTAATTTTCAATCTGCCTGTGAAAGAAGGGATAACGAAAACACTGGGATTTTATGCCTCAAGTCCACAGACCCGCGGTTTGCCGGTAATATCACATGATACAGGACGCCTGTTTTCCATGCATCACATTGTTTTTCCGGTCATCATGACAGTCATCGGCATCATTGCAGCCTCACGAATTGGTAAGATGAATAACAGGAATGCCCTTATCCTGATCACATTGATTGTCTTTGTTATTTTCTACCTGGGGAACTTCCAGCGCGGCCTCACACGGCACAGTTTTGCAGAAGGTGTTGACGGCTTCCTGAGCTCTTTTGCCTTCATCACTATGGGCTTGTCAGTGTATCTGATAAGAATAAAACGCTACCACCAACACATTGGTTTCTTTGCGCTGACATCCTTTCTTGTGATCATGCTATCCTGGCCGGATGTTCCGGGTGCATCACAGGTGTATCAGAAATTCAGCAAAAAATTCAATCAGGAATATTTATACTCTATCACGGAGAAATGTCAGAGAACTGCTTTTGAAGAGCAATTTTACCGGGAGAATGTTGCCGGCATCAAACCTCTGCTTGAACACATTCCCGAAGGCAAAACATTTTATGATTTTTCAAACACGCCGGCTTTGTATTACATTACGGGCAAAGAACCACCTGTCTATTTCATTCATCAACTGGCTGCAGGAACGCAAAGCCTTCAGGAAAAAGAACTGGAAAGGTTAAAATCCATGGATGTGCCGCTGATAATTTATTCTCACGTACCTCCAGACTGGTGGGATAATACCGATGGTATCCCCAATGGATTGCGGTTTTACAAAATTGCCGAGTACCTGTATCAGCAATACGAACCATGGAAAATTGCCGGTGGTTATGCTGTCTGGAAACAAAAGGAGTATCATCCGGAATATGGCTTGCATTATCCTGAAGACAGCATATCAACAGCCCCACGCACATTCAGTTTACATAACCTTCCCTGGGTCTGGGCCAATTACGATGAATCATTTGCAGCATATCCGGTAAAAGAAAAAACCATAGCTGAAGTTTATGGTCCGGCTATGAAATTGCCCGAAGAGGCAGAAAAAAAGCACGGAAACTATTTGCTTATTGAAATTCACAATCCCGACAGGAAAGTACAAAAGTGCAAACTTGAATACTATGATGATCAGGCATGGCAGGGAAGTTTTGCCTTCATGACTACCGGTAAAGATGAAAGGGAAAAACACCTGATCCGACTCAGCACACAGGTAAACTGGTATCACAGCGATGTACAAAATCTTGTGCTAAAGAAAGATGAAAACCTGAAAGTCATTCGTATGATTTTGCTTCAGGGAGATTGAAAAATGCAACCATCAATTGCGTTTTCTTTCCGGGTAAAATCAGATAAATTTCTGTCAAAACCTTTTTTACAACACAAAATCCTCGGCAAAAAATTGTACATTTGCCTTAAATATTAAAGCACAAACTGTTATGAAGAGAGACGATAAAGTATTTGATATCATTGCTCAGGAAAAACTGAGACAGGAAAACGGTATTGAGCTGATTGCATCGGAAAACTTTGTGAGTCAGCAGGTACTGGATTCCATGGGTTCTGTGATGACCAACAAGTATGCAGAAGGTTATCCCGGAAAGCGTTATTATGGTGGTTGTCAGTTTGTTGACCAGACCGAGCAACTTGCTATTGACCGTTTGAAGGAATTGTTCAACGCAGAATATGCCAATGTTCAGCCCCACAGCGGAGCTCAGGCCAATGCTGCTGTATTTCTCGCCTGTCTGAAACCCGGTGACACATTTATGGGCCTTGACCTGGCGCATGGCGGACACCTCTCCCACGGTTCACCGGTAAACCTGTCCGGCATTCTTTACAATGCAGTATCCTATGGTGTAAAAGAAGAAACCGGCATGGTGGATTATGATCAGATGGAAGAGACCGCACTGAAAGAAAAACCAAAGCTCATTGTAGGCGGTGCTTCAGCATACAGCCGTGAATGGGATTACAAACGTATGCGCGAGATTGCTGATAAAGTAGGAGCACTTCTGATGGTTGACATGGCTCATCCTGCAGGTCTGATCGCAGCCGGACTGCTGAATAATCCTGCTGAATACGCACACATCGTCACATCCACAACCCACAAAACCCTGAGGGGTCCTCGTGGTGGAATCATCCTGATGGGCAAAAACTTTGAAAATCCCTGGGGCAAAACCACCAAAAAAGGTACTGTACGCAAAATGTCAGGTATTTTGAATTCAGCAGTATTCCCGGGCACCCAGGGCGGTCCTCTGGAACATGTGATAGCTTCAAAAGCAGTTGCATTCGGTGAAGCACTGACACCTGAATTCAGAGCATATCAGCAGCAGGTAAAAAAGAATGCCACAGTGATGGCTGAAGAATTTATCAAACGAGGTTATAAGGTTATCAGCGGTGGCACTGACAACCATTCCATGCTGATAGACCTGCGCACAAAAGTACCGGAAATCACAGGACGTCAGGTAGAAGATACGCTTGTGCAGGCAGACATCACCATCAACAAAAACATGGTACCTTTCGATACCCGCTCACCATTCCAGGCTTCCGGCCTGCGTGTTGGCACACCTGCCATCACCACCCGCGGCCTGAAAGACCAACACATGGCAAAAATTGTTGAACTGATCGATACTGTAATCACAAACATCGAAAACGAAGATATCATTCACGATGTTCGCAAAAAAGTCAATGGGTTCATGAAACCATTTCCTTTGTTTGCATACTAAGCACAAAAATCAGATATAAGATGATCCGCTGCGGGGCAACCTGTGGCGGATTATTTTTTATTGAGAAGGTTCTACTGCAAATTTCGTGGAATATTTTATCAAATATAATATCAGGGCTAAAGCCCATTGTGTTTTTCGCCTTAAAAACCCCGCCCTAAAGGACGGGATTTTTTAGATGAATATGCCTTCGAGTAATAAAGCACATGAAAGATGGAATGGGCTTTAGCCCTGACATTCTAATTCGTTATTTTCACTCAAAATTAATAATTCAATCATTACCCGCTCATGTCTGGCTTAGGCATGTAAATTTGCAATAGAACCATTGAGAATAAGATCTGTAAAGAATCCAGTAAAATTCCTTTCTGATCAATTATCATCATATTTACCGGGATTCACTAAACCCATTTTAAAATCACGGCATTGCGAAATAATCTGGTACATTGACATAACTCAACGCTAAAACCAGAACTCCCTGATGTGACTCATCTCGGGATAACTGTAAAACCATCACCTTATTTTACCCAGCTTCAACTCAAACAGTTTTTCAGACTTCAGCCAGGAGATTTTATATCGTACAATGGATATGCTTTTCAATTCAACCAGCAGCCGCGGTGCATTGGCATTGTAACCGTTCTGGAACAGGACCGCATCATAATGTTTCATGCTGCCGTCATCATTCATCAGACGCTTGATCCAGTAGGGTTTATACGCTCTGAATTCTGATGTTTTTACACCGGATTCTATCCGATCGAAATACGTTTTCTTAATTGTCAAAAACAAGACCTTTTCCATATTGTATGAAGCTTTACAAAGGCAGATAAGAACGCAACATCCCATCAGGAATATACCACCTAATTATAAGCTCACCCTTATGCATACCGGTAACAGAACATTCAATGATATCTCCATTATGCAAGTTTTCTTCAATAATTTGCTTTTCACCCTCTGTGATTTTGCGTGTTTTACATTCAATTACAAGTATGGCAAAATATTTCGAGTTTACAAGATACCGATTCGGCAGAGCTTTCTCATTCGTAACATCCTTCAAAACTACTGCATTAACCTCCTGACCTACAAGCTTCAATTTATCAACGGTATCGGGGTCAAGCATTTCCTGAATGGAAGTGTTGATGATCTGATGATTTGATTTATACTTTTTGGATTTGGTTTTTCCACGCATGATCATCATGCCAATTTCAGGTTCATTTTCCCATTTTAACCTGATTCTGCTTTTATCAAATTCCAGCTTATAAACACGGGCATGAATAATATCCCCATCATACAATTGTTTTATTGCACGGCTAATCCGTTTATGATTATTTGGATACATGGCTTTCGTGGAAGAAAGTAATCCGTCATACTGGTGATCAACAAGGAAGGAAATCTGATTTTTTTCTTCCTGCACCAATACAGGATAAACTTCGCCGATCATACTCTTTACTCTACCATCAAACCATGGTTTCAGTTCAGGCTTCAGGCCAAATACATGCTGCTCATTTTCGTTTCTGCCCCAGTAAATAACATCAATTTCATCGCCGGAATTAAAATCATTGATCATTTTCTGATCATCAAAGTTTTGTTTATGCAAAAGACCTGAAACTGATCCGTATTTCCAATCAAAACAATGTCCTATTTCAACAAATATCCCAAAATCCACCTTATTTAAAACAATAGCTTCATAATTCTTATCTACAGGAATATCTAACGGCTCAAATACCATGTTCTTAGCATCAATTTTTATGGAGTGTTTTAGAGGATCATAAGAAAAAATATTACCAAAAAATACTTTGTTTTTTAAATGAGGGAACATAGCCCTCCAGACTAACGGATCATAGTATTTCCAGGGCATATGAAAAAATGAAACATACGCAAAAAGCCCGTAAATCTTCACAATAAAACCCTTTTCCCTGACATCTTCTATCCGGAAAGAATGAATATCATTCTCCTTAATTTTGTTTTCAAAGTTGGTTATCAAAAATGATGGACTTGCCTCATTCTTCTCAGAATTTAATATCTTAACCACTTCTTTTTTTAGTCCGTGCAATGATCTAAACATAACAACCTGTGTTCAGCATGTTTTATCAAAATTAATAAAAACAAGGTCAAATCTCACAATGTTAATACATTATTTAACGATATTTACAATAAAGTCGTTCGATTATATCCAAAGTCTTCTATATCAAAGTCTTCTATATCAGTACAGAATTTTGTATTTCGAAATTTAAAAGCTGCATGGCTTGATTAGGTGACTATCAACTCCTTTTAATAAAACCGGATTCAGGCTGTAAATTGAAGACCAACAGGAAGAAATGACAATAACCGGAATGTAAAATATCATATGATAAACAATTTTACCTTAAGGACGGTTACTCGTCTGTAACCAAAATCCAAAAACTATGATTTCAGCATACAAAAAATTTTATACCGGATTGAATAAACTCCGGGATCTACCGCTTCTTTTCCTGCGCCTTATCCTGGCATATGGATTTTACAAGCCGGCCATGGGAAAAATAAAAGATATCCAGGCTGTTGGGCAGAATTTTGAGAGCATGGGCATACCGGCACCAATGCTGAGTGGCTATCTGGTTGGTATTACTGAATTTCTGGCCGTATGGTTATTTCTTCTTGGACTGGGTACCCGCCTGATCAGCATCCCGGTGATGATTACCATGCTTGTTGCGATTTTTGCCGTGCACTGGCAAGCCGGATTTGCCGCTTCTGCAGGTGGCTTTGAGATTCCACTGTATTACTTCCTCATGGCCTTTACCCTGTTTGTTATCGGACCTGGCCGCATCAGCATTGATCATCTGATCGGGAAAAAAAGTCTGTATTAAACTCATTGAATATGCAAGGTAATGCATCTATACATATCCATTGCCAAGGCATGTGGCAAAAGGCTTTGTCTCCTGCTGATCTGACTTGATGAAAAAAAAACGGATTTTATTTGGTTTTTGAACATATGTTCACTATATTTGCATTAAGTTATTGATCATTTTAGTATTAACAATGTAAAAAGGAAATAATTATGCCACTAGGAGACAAAACAGGTCCAAACGGACAAGGAGCCATGACAGGACGCAGACTTGGCTATTGCACAGGAAATGAACATGCAGGTTACACTGCTGATACACCCGGCAGAGGCATGGGACGCGGTATTGGAGCTGGTGCCGGTCGTGGCCTGGGTCGCAAAAGCGGCAAAGGACGCGGTATGGCCAACAGGCGTGGCCGTGGGTTTGGTTTCGCTGCAGAGGAAATCCGGCCGCCCATGAGTGCTGCAGATGAGGCAAGTATGCTGGAATCTGAAGCAAAACGTCTGGAGCAGGAACTTGAAGCTGTCAAAAAACGCCGGGATGAACTCGATACATAAGGTCAGGCTGCAACGAAATTTATCTGCATGGACAAGACAAACCGGCGGCAGGGAACCGGGCAGATGCAATGCATATTTTCCCCCTGTCCGCCTTTTTCTTATCTTTGTGTTAAATTGAAAGTTATGCCAAGAAGAAAGCGCATGCGGCGCATATCCCAACTACCCGGGCACCATGGTTTCAGAGCTGTGCGTGGCAGGCAAAATGCCGGAAAGGAACAAAGTCCGGTCATCCTGCATCTTGAAGAGTACGAGGCCATCAAACTCATGGATTATGAATTGATGAATCAAACAGATGCTGCAGGATATATGGATGTATCCAGGCCTACACTTACTCGCATATATGAATCAGCCCGCCGAAAAATGGCCATGGCCCTGGTGGAGGGTTTGAGTTTGCGTATCAGTGGAGGTGAATATGAGTTGAGCGAAATGTGGCACAAATGTCTGGCCTGCGGATCACAGTTCTCTGCATCCGAAAAAAACAAATCATGCCCGTGGTGCGGTGCCCATGAGACAGAATTAATCAAAAAGGAGGATATCATATGAGTATCGTTGCGATTGCTGCAGAAAACAAATCCCTGCAATCCTCTCTGGCTTATCGTGCAGGACAGTGTCCCTGGTTTTGCTTGCTGAAGGAGGACGGCAGCACAGAATTTGTTGCCAATCCCGGCAAACAGGCACAGGCTGCTTTTGGCGTGCATGCATTCAATTTTCTGAAAAGCATGAATACCAGGCAGGTGGTAGCAAGATTTTTCGGACCACGATTTCAGGAATTAAGCCGTCAGGAAGGCATCAGCCTGGTGATACCTCCCCGGAATATCAGTAAAGTAAAAGAAGTCATTGAATCGATGAACAAACAAAACACATAAGTTATGCCAAATTATAACAGAAAAGGTCCGCAAAACAAAGGGCCAATGACAGGCCGCAAAATGGGCAAGGGCAATCCCGAAAACAAAGGCCTTACAGAAGAAGAAATTGCCCGCAAAAATGAAAAAGAATCCGGTCAGAATAAAGGCAGGGGCAGCAAAGATGGCTCCGGCGAAAACAAAGGTCGCGGACGAAAAGGCTTCGGTAGACGGAAAAAAGGACAAAACCGTCGTCACCGTTCTGCCAATCCCGACAAATAGATCAGGCAGTCAGCCCGGGAAATTGCATCTCTCATTTTACCCGATAATTTAGTATTATTGTAAACATTTCACCCCGGCTTATGTTAATAGTCGGGGTTTATTAATGAAACAATTATGGACCAGACACTGACATACATTATTATTGCTGCATTGATCGGAAGCGTTGGCAGCATCCTGCTTGCAGGCGGAATTTTATTGATAAAGGATAAAAAACTGGCCCTTCTTTCTGAAAGGCTCACAAGTTTTGCAGGTGGAACACTGATGGGTGCGGCGTTTCTTGGCATGATACCCAGGGCGATGCATACAGCTCCGAGTCCGCAAACTGCCGGACTTACAATCATCGGAGGTATCATATTTTTCTTCATCCTTGAGAAAATTATTCTCTGGCGCATATGCCGGGATGATACCTGCCACAGGGCTGATTTCGCCAGTGTCCCTATCATTCTGGTTGGTGATGCATTTCACAATTTTGTTGACGGCATTGTTATCGCAGTGGCATTTATGACAGATACTGCGTTTGGCATCATCGTTACCGTATCGGTTTTTGCTCATGAAATACCACAGGAACTTGCTGATTTTGGTATTCTGATCAACCACGGTATGAGCAGGCTCAAAGCACTGTACTATAACATGCTGTCAGGCATTACTACCCTCCTGGGGGCAGGTCTGGCATACTGGACTCTGGAAAAAGTACAGAGCAGCATCCCTTATGTCCTGAGTATCAGCGCGGCCAGCTTTGTCTATATCGCTCTGGCAGATTTGATACCACAGATGCACAAAAGCACAAAAGTGAAGGAAAGCCTGATACAAATCGGATTAATGCTGCTTGGAGTTGGAGTTATCTACCTGACAATTCACTTCAAACACAATTTTCATCTACATTAAAAACATCATAATATTATGAGAACAAAAATAGCGATCGACTGGACAGACAACATGTCATTCAAATCTGAAGTTAACGGACATGAAATAATAATTGATGCCGATGAAAAAGTTGGCGGGAAGAACAAAGGGCCACGCCCCAAACCCTTAATGCTACTCGCTTTGGCAGGATGTACCGGTATGGATGTCATCAGTATCCTGAAAAAGATGCGGGTAGAACTTGATGATTTTCGGGTATCGGTTGATGCCAACAATACCGAGGAACATCCCAAACACTACAATGACATAAAGGTGATATATGAATTCTGGGGCAAGGATCTTGAAAAATCCAGAGACAAAATTGAAAAAGCCGTCAATCTTTCAGAAGAACGGTATTGTGGTGTTTCCCACATTTACAAACAAGCTGTTGAATTAACCAACGAAATAACAATTCACGAATCATAAACAAAATTATCAAACCGGGAGCGTTGTCCTGTCAGGGTCAGCGCTTTTTTTTGCTTTTACTGAAAATATATTCAACATATTTTGGTTTACATTGTAAACTACTTTATATTTGTAAAGAACTAAAGAAACTCTGTCATGGAAAACAAGGCAATGCACCCTAAAGAAAGCATGGAAATCATTTCACGAATGATTGAAAGTCGCAAAACCAACTGGAACGATAACGGACATATTCTCCGGGTATGGGGCTGGCTGATATTGTTTGCCTCCATCGCTCATTTTGTGTTACTGGAATTTCAGTTTTACCAGATTTTCTGGACACCCTGGCTTATCACCATCATTGGTGCCATTTATACGACAATTTATTTTGCCCGGATGAAAAAATCTCAGGGGAAGGCCGGTTTTCTGGATAAGCTTTCAGGATTTCTGTGGTGGTTATTTGCAGTCAATGCATTTGCTTTGGGTTTTGGATTCACCTTCTTTTTCGGACATATGGGCACGGGAATCATTCTGATTTTACTGGGATTTGCATCTGCCATTGATGGTCGCATCATGCGTTTCCGCCCTATGCTTATCGGTGGTTTGCTAACCAATCTCATGGGTTTTTTCACGCTTGGCTGGATGTTGTTACTCTACAAGGATGTTGTGGCATCTCAAAACTTCATCATTTTGCTGGTTGGTATTGGCATTACCCTGACAAATCTGATACCCGGCTACATTATGAAACGCGAATTTGACAGAAAGAATCAATAATCATGGAGAATCTGGATCCCATACTCCATTCCCAGCTACGGCTTGCCATTGTTTCCCTCCTGGTTAAGCATGACACGGCGGACTTTAGTTTTTTGAAAGAAAAAACCGAAGCCACTGCAGGGAACTTATCTGTTCAACTCAAAAAGCTAGAGGAAGCAGGATATATAGATATCGTTAAACGCTTTAAAAACAACTATCCACAGACAAGCTGTCAATTGACCGATAAAGGTTTGAATGCTTTTGAGCAGTATGTAAAAACAATTAACGAATACCTCAATCCAAAAAATTAAAACATGAAACATTTTCACATCCTGGTATCAATCGTATTGCTTGCTTATGGACTGCAGGCTCAAAACACAAAAACCGTGCAGGAAGGAAGTCTTGCTCACGACAACCTCAATTTTGAATTGTGGGAGAACAACGGTCTTGAAGATGTCCCGACGGGCTTTATTGGCTTAAACTGTTCGCAGGTTGACACCGCGGCTCATGAAGGCAATTACTATTTGCATCTCGAAACCAAATCCAACATGATTATGGGCGGCATGTATCCCGGAATGGCATCTATCGGCACCTTGTCACAGACCTATGATCCGATACCGGGCGAACCATACACCGACCGTCCTGAACGACTCACCGGATTTGTCAGGTATCATGTGGAAGCCACTGACATGGTGGGTATTGCCATTGAACTGACACGTTCTGCAGATGAGGTAAAATCCATTGTGGCTTCAGCAGACACCACTTTTACCGGCAGTGAAAGCGAGTGGACATTCATTGATATTGAACTTGCGTACAGCTCTGATCTGCCACCGGATTCCATCTGGATTGGTTTTGCCACAGGCAATCCTGAAGACGAATATACGGAAGGTTCAAGCCTCAGCCTCGACAATTTTCAACTCCAGGGAACAGTGGGCACAGAAGCAGAGATGAAAAACACAGGAGATCTCAACATATACCCCAACCCTGCTACTGATGTTGTCACCATTGAACATCAGCATGGCAACGCGGCAACGATCCATCTGTACTCCATTGATGGACGATTGCAAAGAAACATCAAAGCAGCCGCTTCCCCCCAACAACTATCAACCCGCCATTTACCTGCCGGCAACTACCTGATCAGCATCAGCTCGCATGGCAGAACACCTGAGAGACAACAATTGGTAGTACAGTAAAGGCTGAAGACATATACGGAAAAAGTCCGCAGGAATTCCCCACGGACTTTTTTTGGATATAGGTTAGGTTAAGGCTTAGAGCGCACCTTCGTCATAAGCTGTTTCACCATGCAAAGATTGATCAAGGCCGATTTCTTCCTCATCCTCAGTCACTTTCACTTTTGTAATAAAATTAATAAGGATCAGCATCACGTACGTAAACATGAATGCATAGGCAGAATCCTCTGGGAAAATCAGAATATTACACCAGTCTGGAAAATTTCCGGGGAATATCTGTTTTGAAGCTCATTTTTTCACCGGATACAGGATGTTCAAAGTTCAATGTCCAGGCATGCAGGGCAAGACGCCCAATGGGATTAACTGTTGAGCCATATTTTTTATCTCCTACTATGGGAAATCCTTTGTCAGCCAGTTGTACCCGGATTTGATTTTTCCTGCCGGTTTCCAGCCAGACTTTCAGCAGGGTATAGTCCTTATTTCCCTTGAGGATTTTATAATGGGTAACCGCTTTATCCCCTTCTTCGGGATTATCGGTAACATGTACTTTCAAAGCTTTACTCTCATAGAGATATGAGGTGATGCTTCCACTCCAGGGTTCCGGTTTACCTTCAATCAGTGCCAGGTAAATCCGGTCGGAAACCATGTCCTTCCAGTTGTCCTGCATCTTTCTCTTGACTTCTTCATTTTTGGCAAAAATCATGAGCCCTGAGGTATCTCTGTCCAGTCGGTGGACAATGAATATTTTATTATCCTCGTTTTCCAGTTTAACATGTTTGCTTAGTGCACGGTAAGCGGTCACCTTATCTCTTTTGTCCGTGGATATGGAAAGCAGGCCGGCGTGTTTATCAATCACGATGATGTGTTCGTCCTCAAAGACGATGCTAAACCCCCGAAAGCGTTTTTCGGTGGCACTTGTTTCAAAATGCACTTCCACCAGGTCGCCTTCCTTCAGCGGATGATTGTATTGTGTCACGGTTTCTCCGTTGACTTTAACAAGTTTATGTTTCAGCAGGGTTTTGGCCTTTTTTTTGGGTGCATTCCGGTAGAGGAAACTGAGCAGTTCATTCTCCGCACCCACCCTGAATTTTAAGGGGCGTTTCATGGCCGTACGGCTGTTTTTGTGATGATAATCGGATTGTTTTTCTTTCATGTAATTCTTTCTTATTCAATGGCATGTCTCAACAGATTTTGCTAAAAATACAAAATTTCCTGCAGCAGCCATCATTCACTCATCATTTGTTTCGACATTGCAGGATTTTGGCTGTTGTTTCCTGCCTGAAAAAACAAATTATGCGGAACTGTCCGGGATTTTCCACAGACTTATTTCCCGGAATCTGCCTTGACAATGCGGCAACAAAGATGGCAAAAATAAACCGGATGAGGCCAATATACAATGCTGATTTTTGATCTTCTGCAGGCTTTACTTAGCTTCGGAAGAAAAAAATAATACCGGCCTCACTGATGAAGCCGGTATCTGCCGGTGGCATGGTTCATAATTTCGCATTAAGCGTTAATCACCTCATAAATGTTTTGTAAAGCTTCATCAGAAGGACTTTCCATTGGCAGGATTTGCTCTAAATCACCATAATTGTTAAGCAATGGAATCAGACTCTCCTGAACTGAATTGCTGACATTTTCAAAAATAAATAAAAAAGTAGAATTTTGGTTCATTGGCAATCTGTTTTTCAGGTTTCACAATCATTTCATTTATAACACTTTTTTAACGTTGAGATGTTCCTGCTTATTTTGTCAATACACAAAAAGTTTTTGTCAAATAATGACATACTTACCTGTGTATGTGTAATGATCAGGGTAGCAGAAAAAGAGTTCTCCTACCCGAAAAACATCTCAATGATGCTTTGTCAGGAAAAATAATATGCGTATTTCCACGTTTTGATGTAGATTTGCAATGCGATGACATGGCTGAATAAAATACTGCAGGCAAACCTGAATGCAATACTGATAACAATTCTGGTGCATATGGTTTTGCTATTTTCCTTTTTGCTGGCACAGTTGAATCCTCCGGAACAACAGAATGAAGCAGTAATTATGATGGATCCGGAAAATCTGGAGGAGATGGAGCGGTATTTTGAAGCAAAAGAAGAACTGGAAGAGAAGATGCAGGAGATGGCTGATGCCGAAAACATGAGCCTGGAAGAAATCCGTAATCTGGCACGCGAGGGAATGCCCGAAGAGACTCAGACCCAGGAAGCCCTGGAAAAGCAAAATACAGCCGAAGAAATCCAGGAGCAGTACGAAGATGAACTCCGAAAAGAAATGTACGGTGATGACTATGAGGAGATCAAGGCTGAACTGGAAAAAGAAATCAGTAGAGATGAATTCTCAGAATACCGGGGCACACCGGATTCGCAGGAAGAGAGTGGTGATGCCAGCTACTACTCCGGGCCGTCTTTGGTAAAAGTAGAACTGGACAATAAAGATTTAAGGCATTATTATATTGACATTCCCGTTTTCACCTGTCGTGGCAGTGGTACTGTGGTGGTGGGAATCAAAATAAATCCGGACGGCCGTGTTTCTGAAACAGAAGTCAAAAGCAGCCGTATCCGCTCGGATGAAGCTTGCCTGATAGAGGCTTCATTACAGTCAGCAAAAAAGAGTCGTTTTGCAGCCAGCCGGCAAGGTACCAACGGTACCATAACATATCAGTTCGTTCCTCAGAACTAAATACTTCATGCAGTCCATAATCACTCCTGTAGGGATGTAAACGACACGGCAATGGAAACGTGCAATATGGGCAATAATCATGGTCTATTGCGGGCTTCATGCCCCAACCCAACAAAAGCACGGAACATCAATCAGAGCCCGAACTTTCAAGCCCCAACGGGGCGAAAGCCCATAACATCGGGCAAAGCCCGATGTATACAATGCGATACAGTAAGCTTTTGGCGCTATTTTTGACCAAAAATGGTGACAAAAGCAGGCTCTTATCGAGTAATCCATAGCAGTGGTGCATGGCTGTACAGGGCTGGAATCCGGAAGCTCCAGGATATCCTTCTTACTTTCTTCTTGATAAGAAAGTAAGCAAAGAAGAATTTATCCGGCGGAGCACAGCGTAGACTGAAGGCAGCACCGATCCTTCTGCGCGCTCTGCAGGCTTTTTGAAAAATCAAGGAAAAGGAGCAGCGGAGTGTTTTCCTGATTTTTACTAAAAAGCCTGCATTCACGCCAGCGCTGGCCAGGCGCCTGCCAGCCAACTGGCTGGGTCTGCCATGGCTCACGCGCCACATTTATCCAGAAGGCAAGGGTTTACAAAGGCCCTTACGGCTGACTGCCAGGCTTGTTTTGGTATACTACTACAGCAGCAAGGTATTTCCGGGGCTGCTGGTTTCTCAGACGGGCTTGTTTGGGTGGAGTTTGCCAGCAGCAGCGATGAT